>CAZTGM010000001.1:0-87158 GCA_964613235.1 uncultured Zetaproteobacteria bacterium
AGAGCCACCTTCAGCGAACGTTGTTCGCCAATACGCGGAAAACCAAGATTATGTATATTCGTCATACCATACCTCCATAAAGTCGGGTTGCGCGAAGCATGTTCAGGGCATAACATTCAATCAAACTCATAAAATTAATAATAATGGTGAAGGATATTCATGTTTATCGAAACGCGACACCTACGCAGCCTGCAAGTAATTGCCCGTAGTCGATCCCTGGTACAAGCGGCGGAACAGCTGCATGTCACCCAGTCCGCCCTGTCCCATCAGATCAAATCGTTGGAGCGCTATTTCGGCACGCCGCTGTTTTTACGCGGCTGCAAACCCTTGCGTCTGACGCATGCAGGTCAGCGTCTCGTAGAACTGGCCAATACCGTGCTCCCCCAAATCAGTGGGGTGGAACATGAGCTGCAACGCATGGCTGGTGGTGAACTGGGGCGTTTGCATATGACCATTGAATGTCACGCCTGTTTTGAATGGCTGATCGGTACACTGGACCGTTACCGGCACGACTGGCCCGACATCGAGGTGGATCTGCGTCTGGCCATGAGCTTCGATGCCATGCCCGCACTGTTGCATGGTGATATCGACCTGGTCATCAGTTCAGATCCGATTGAAGCACCGGGCATTGTGTTCGAACCGCTATTCCCCTATGAGGGGCGACTGGTTGTTGCTGAAGAACATCCGCTGGCCACATTACCCTTTGTCACACCGCCGGATTTACGCCATGAAATCCTGATCACCTATCCGGTACCAAGAGACAAGCTGGACGTATTCAAATATTTTCTGGCGCCTGCCGGCATCGAACCGCAAGCAGTTCGTCATGCCGAACTGACGGCCATGATTTTACAACTGGTTGCCAGCCGGCGTGGTGTGGCCGTATTACCGGACTGGGTACTGCACGAGTCTTCCCAGCCGGCCACCCTTCGCTCCCTGCCACTCGGTGAACGGGGGCTGCATGGCATGCTGTATGCGGCCGTTCGCAAACACGACCGTCACCTTGCCTTTGTGCAATCCTTCATTGACCTTGCGGCAAATGCCGTGCGACATATGGCAAACGAAAAGCCCCTGCAGGCATGACATAACAAAACCGTTGTCATTTGCACAAGCACACTATAAATTGCGCACTGTATCTTCGTCAGGCACCATATATAGTGTCATATCTGAAGGGAATCCGGTGTAAATCCGGAACTGTCGCGCAACGGTGAGGAAGTCCGCTTCCGCAGTCCGATACCTTCCGAAGATATGCCGCCCGGCGGCCACATCACACCCGAGCCTCGCGTAAAGGCTGAGTGATTCGCAGACCTCCTTTCGGATTTCTGTCCTTCTCTCTCTTTATCGCAGGTTCATATTTCCAGGGAGGAGAAATATGCAACCCGAAACCATCGAAACCCGTCATACCGATACCATGATCCCGCCTGTCCCCGCAGCACCGCAAAGCCAGCCCGAATGCCAGGTCATGCGCCGCAACGGCAAGGTCACGATCTTTGATCGCAGCAAGATTATGGTGGCCATCACCAAAGCCTTTCTGGCCGTGGAGGGCGGCACGGCCGCAGCCTCACGCCGTATCCATGAAACCGTCGAGACACTGACCGACCAGGTCGTCGAAACGCTGCTGCGTCGCCTGCCCGACTCCGGCGTGATCCATATTGAGGACATTCAGGATCAGGTCGAACTGGCGCTGATGCGCGGTGGCCATCACAAGGTGGCGCGCGCCTATGTCCTGTACCGCGAGGCCCGCGCTCAGGAGCGTGCGGCCGAACCAGAGGTGACCGCAACGCAGGAAAATCGCATCTGCCTGACGCTGGACAACGGCGAACGGCAGCCACTCGATGAAGCACGTCTGCAGACACTGATTGCCGAAGCAACCGTGGGACTGACCGCGGCGGATGCGGATGCGCTGCGGGAGGCCATCCAGCGCAATATTTTCGATGGCATGAAGGAAAAGGACTTCCGCGCAGCCATGGTCATGACCGCACGCACGATGATCGAGCGCGACCCGGACTACAGCAAAGTGGCCGCCCGGCTGTTACTGGACAATGCCCGCCATGAAGCACTGAGTTTCATCGACGGCCATCATGTCGAGGCAACACAGGCGGAGATGGCGCACCGCTATGCCGAATATTTCCCGGCCTATATCCGGCGCGCTGCAGAACTGGAACTGCTCGACGAAGAACTCACCCGCTACGACCTGCCGCGTCTGGCACAGGCACTGAAAGCGGAACGGGATCAGGATTTCGGCTATCTCGGCCTGCAAACCCTGTACGACCGCTATTTCATCCATCATCGCCACATCCGCTTCGAGTTACCGCAGGCGTTCTTTATGCGCGTAGCCATGGGGTTGGCCATCAACGAAATCGATCGCGAGACACGGGCCATCGAATTCTACGACCTGCTTTCCAGCTTTGATTTCATGAGCAGCACGCCAACGCTGTTCAATTCCGGCACGCTCCGTCCGCAGATGTCTTCCTGCTATCTGACCACGGTGCCTGATGCGCTGGACGGCATCTATGGTGCGATCAGGGACAATGCGCTGCTCTCCAAATATGCCGGTGGCCTGGGCAACGACTGGACGCCGGTGCGCGGACTCGGCGCCTATATCAAGGGCACGAATGGTACCTCACAGGGCGTGGTGCCATTCCTGAAAGTCGCCAACGATACAGCCGTGGCCGTCAATCAGGGCGGCAAGCGCAAGGGTGCGGTCTGCGCCTATCTGGAAACCTGGCATATCGATATCGAGGATTTCCTCGATCTGCGCAAGAACACCGGCGACGAACGCCGACGCACAAACGATATGAATACAGCCAACTGGATTCCCGACCTGTTTATGAAGCGTGTGGCCGAGGAGGATGAATGGACGCTGTTCTCGCCCGATGAAGTGCCTGATCTGCACGAACTTTCCGGCCATGCTTTCGAGGAAGCGTATCTGGCTTATGAGGCGAAAGCCGAACGCGGTGAAATTCATATTCATAAACGCGTCAGCGCCGTCGAACTGTGGCGCAAGATGCTCAGCATGCTGTTCGAAACCGGGCACCCATGGATCACGTTCAAGGATCCGTGCAATATCCGCTACACGAACCGGCATGCCGGTGTCGTGCATTCATCAAACCTGTGCACGGAAATCACGCTGCACACCAACGAGCACGAAATCGCCGTCTGCAATCTCGGTTCGGTCAACCTGGCCCGGCATATCCGCGATGGAAAACTGGATGATGAAAAGCTGGCGCGCACGGTACACACGGCCATGCGCATGCTCGATAATGTTATCGATTACAATTACTACAGCGTACCGCAGGCGCGACGCTCAAACCTGCGCCATCGTCCGGTAGGGCTCGGCATCATGGGCTTTGCCGATACGCTTTATCAGCTGGACATCTCCTATGCCTCGGAAGCGGCCGTCGAATTTGCCGATCGCTGCATGGAAATGGTCAGTTATCATGCCATTGTCGCATCGTCCGATCTGGCTGTCGAGCGCGGCCGCTATGCCAGCTTTGATGGCTCGTTGTGGAGCCAGGGCATCCTGCCCATCGATTCGCTAAAGCTGCTGGGCGAGGAACGCGGCGAATATCTTCAGGTGGACAATTCGACGACACTGGACTGGGACGATCTGCGCAAGCGCGTGCAGCAACAGGGTATGCGCAATTCCAATGTGCTGGCCATCGCACCGACGGCTACGATCGCCAATATCTGCGGTGTGTCGCAGAGCATCGAACCGGTATATCAGAACCTGTATGTGAAATCGAACCTGTCCGGCGAGTTTGTCGTGATCAATCCGTGGCTGGTGCACGATCTGAAAGCACTGGATCTGTGGGACGATGTCATGATCAATGACCTGAAATACTATGATGGCTCGGTGCAACAAATCGATCGCGTACCTGATGCACTGAAAGCCAAGTATGCGACAGCCTTCGAGATGGATTCACGCTGGCTGATCGAGTCCGCCAGCCGACGTCAGAAATGGATCGACCAGGCACAAAGCCTGAATCTGTACATGGCCGAACCATCCGGCAAAAAGCTGGACAACCTTTACAAGCTGGCCTGGGTGCGCGGCCTGAAAACGACCTACTACCTGCGTTCCATGGGCGCCTCCCATGTCGAGAAGAGTACCGACCATGCCGCAGCACCGGTCGAAGACGAGCCGAAAGTCTGCTCGATCCTCGATCCGGACTGCGAAGCATGCCAGTAAGGGAGGAAACGATGCTGAACTGGGATGACCCGTTAAACGCTGCACCTGTGGCCAGCCGTCCGCTGCCGAAGGCCATGCCACCCGGCCCGCAGGCACCGGCCACCGGGACAGAGGTGCCGAACGAGCTGCCAGCGCTGGCGCCGGTGCGTGCCGAGGACAAGCGCGTGGTTGGCGGTATGGGCGATATCAATCAGCTCGCCCCGTTCCGCTATCCGTGGGCCTGGCAATATTTCCTCAATGCCAACAAGAACCACTGGACACCGCTGGACATCAATATGAACCAGGATGTGCATGATTATCATCACAAGCTGACGCTGGAAGAGAAGCATGTGTACGAGAACGTGCTGGCCTATCTGACCACCTCGGACATTCTGGCCATGCGCAATATCGGTCTGGCCGTCATGGAGAAGATGACCGCGCCGGAATTGCAGATCTATCAGGCGCGGCAGGTCTATGAGGAAGCGCTGCATACCTGGACCTATCAGCATTGCATCGAATCGATCGGACTGGACCAGGGCGAGATCTACAATCGCTATCGGGTCGTACCGGCCATCCACCACAAGATCGATATCGCCAACCGACGCATGCAGACGGCACTGCGCGCTGATATCGACCTGCGCGAACGCGATACGCTGGCCGAATTTCTGATGTCCTATCAGTTCTTCGCCGCCGTGTTCGAGGGCAGCTGGTTCTACAACGGTTTCTCGCCAATCTTTTCCCTGCAACGGCGTGGACTGATGAAAGGCACAGCCGAACAATTGCAGTACATCATGCGCGATGAGGTATTGCATGCCGGCTTTGGCATTCGCGTCGTACGCCAGATTATGCTCGAAGAGAATATCGCGCCGGATGCCACGGCCGTGCGCGAGATGTGGGAAGAAGCCGAAGCCGCCGAACGGGCCTATGCCGATTATCTGTTACCCGAACCGATCCTCGGCTATTCGGCTGAGGACCATATTCAGCAGTTCCGCTTTGTCGCCAATCGGCGTGCCAAACAGCTGGGGCTGGCCGAGCCGTTTGCCGGTGCCGTCAATGCACTGCCCTGGCTGGATGAGCAAGCCAATATGCGCAAGGAGAAAAACTTTTTCGAAACACGCGTGACCGAGTACCAGGCCGGCGGCGGCCTGAACTGGGAGTAAGCCTGAAGGGCCGTGCCTGACACGGCCCTATTCCTCCAGGTAGGTATACCCCTTCAGACCCTCGCGGTAGAAATTGAGAAAAGCCGTCGCCTCGCGCGCTGTCAGGCGTCCCTGGCTACGCGCCATATTCAGCTGGCGACGCATGCGGTCGGTCAGCGCCGTTTCATGAAACTGCACATAATCGAGCACTTCGGATACCGATTCGCCTTCCACGACCTGTTCCAGCTCATAGCCACCATCATCCAGACGCACATGCACGGCATGCGTGTCGCCAAACAGATTGTGCAAATCGCCCAGAATCTCCTGATAGGCACCGGTCAGAAAAATGCCGAGATAATATTCCTCTCCCGGCGCCAGGGAATGCAGGGGCAGCGTTTCGGACAGCCCCTCGTGCAGCGGGAAACGTTCGATCTTTCCATCCGAATCGCAGGTCACATCAACCAGAATCGCCTGCGTATCCGGCACCTCATTCAGACGATGGATCGGCATGACCGGAAACACCTGGCCAATGCCCCAGGCATCCGGCAGGGACTGAAACAGTGAAAAATTGAGGAAATAGCGATCGGCCATCTGCCGGCGAATACCGGGGATCAGCGCCTCCACCTCCCCGACATCGAGCCGGTCTATCAGCAGCGCCAGCAGACTCCAGTACAACGCATCGGCCTGCGCCCGCTCTTTCAGCGAGCAATGACCCAGCGTGAACAACCGGTTCACGTCCTCGCGCAGGGCCAGCACATCATGCAGCGCCTCGCGCGGACTGATCTCATCAATCTCCCGCCAGGTCTGCCAGAGCTGACGCAACTGCATCGGTGCGTCGGCAGCCGGCTCGGAAGGTGCCTGTCCGCTCAGTCGCTGTGAAATGCCCAGCACATTGATAATCAGTACCGCATGATGCGCCACCAGCGCGCGCCCGGATTCGGAAATGATGTCCGGATGCGGAAGGCCGGCCTCGTCGCACACATGCTTCATGGTCCAGACCACGTCATTGGCATATTCCTGCAGGGAATAATCCACCGAGGTGACATTGCTGGAAATCGAACCGTCATAATTGACGCCCAGTCCGCCGCCGACATCCATCAGCTCGATCGGTGCGCCCAGCCGGCGCATCTCGACATAGAAACGAGCCGCCTCCTGCACCGCTTCCTTGATGCGCCGGATTTGCGGCACCTGCGAACCGATATGGAAATGCAACAGTTTCAGACAATGCAGGCGCCCTGCCTGCTGCAAGCGGCTGACTGCTCCGGTCAGCTCGGAAGCCGACAGGCCGAACTTGGATTTATCGCCTCCGGACTCCTCCCAGATGCCCCGGCTGCTCGCGGCCAGCCGGCAACGTAGTCCAATCAGCGGCTCCACATCCAGTTGTTCGGCCAGTTGCAGAATCAGCTCCAGTTCATTGGCCTTCTCCACGACGATATAGACCCGCTTGCCCATCTTACGGCCGATCATGGCCAGTTCGATGAACTCGCGATCCTTGTAACCGTTGCAGACAATCAGCCCTTCCACATCTTCCAGCATGGCCAGCGTAGCATGCAGTTCAGGCTTGGATCCGGCCTCAAGACCCCAGTTGAAATCCGAACCGAATTCGACGATTTCCTCCACCACCTGCCGCTGCTGGTTCACCTTGATCGGATAGACGCCGAAATACCGGCCCTGATACCCCGATTCCTCGCGGGCAATGGCAAAGCGATGGTGAATCTGTCCCATGCGCGTACGCAGAATATCGGAAAACCGAATCAGCAGCGGGGCAGACAAACCCTGCTGCCGCAGCCGGTCCAGCAATTCCATCAGGTCGATGCTGTGCTCGCCATCCGGCACTGCCTGCAGATTGCCCTGCGCATTAATGGAGAAAAAGCCGTTGCCCCAGCCGTCCAGCTGATACAGGCGCGCGGCATCATCAATCGTCCATGTCTGTGTGTTCATCGCATCCTTCCATCGCCAACATTGAGGCCGGCGCCACCATCCGGCGGCAGCGGATGCGACAGACTACCGTGTCATGAACAAGGGAACGATCAATTTATGCATCGCCGCCGGGCTTGATGCGGGCGACAATATTATGTCCCTGTCGCTGATGCAGAATCACGGCCAGCACATGCGCAACCAGCAGAGCCTCAAATATCCCGACCAGTAATTCATGCGTTTCACCGACCATCTCGATCAGTTCTGTCTGATGGCCATGCTCGTTCCAGCCGAAAAACAGGATCACGCCGGCAGTACCAATGCCCGCAGCAATCAGCAACATCAGCCCGTGCACACTTTTAGCCACGGTTTCCCCTTCTTCGGGAGGTGCCAGCCTGCCCTGTTTCCAGCCAGCCATCTGGCTGCCGATTTCCGCCTTCAGGGCCTTGCGGCCATCGGCGAAGCACCAGGGCACCAGATTTCGCCAGTTCGCACCAGGAAGATCGGTCATGGCCAGCAGCAGACGAATCAGCAACAGCGCCACAATGGTCAGGCCGAGAAATTCATGCACCTCGAACATCCAGCTTTCTTCCACCACGGCACCAGCCTGCACACTGTGTGCCCAAGCGGGTATGATCCAGCCTGCCGCAGCCTCATGTTCCTCACCGGCACCGGGTACATCCATCAATTCACCGACCAGTAACTGCAACACCATACATAGCGCTAGCAGCGAGTGATTCCAGCGTAAAGCGGTAGCGTAATGCATGATCAACTCCTTTATTCGCCCAGACCGAGCACGTGCTGCATCGTATACCAGCCGGGGCGCTGCTGCTGCAGCCACAGCGCAGCCCGTACCGCACCCTTTGCGAACACACTGCGATCGGCTGCGACATGATTGATTTCCACCCGTTCCTCATCGGCAATAAACATCGCCTTGTGCTCGCCGACAATATTACCGCCACGCACGACGGAGAAACCAATGCTACCACGTTGGCGTGCTCCGGTAATGCCTTCGCGCGCATAAACAGCCGCATCCTCAAGACTGACCCCACGCCCGTCAGCCAGCGCCCTGCCCATAGCCAGCGCCGTCCCGCTGGGTGCATCCACCTTGTGTTTGTGGTGCGCCTCGAAAATCTCTGCATCGTAGTCATCGCCCAGAGTCGCTGCCGCCTTGCGAATCAGATCCAGCAACAGATTCACCCCGACGGAATAGTTGGCCGCCATCACCACTGGCCGGCCGGCCAGCGTCACTTTCAGCGATGCCAGTTGTTTGGCATCGAAGCCGGTGGTACCGATAACGATGGCCATCTGCTTTTCGGCGATATGTGCCGCATGCGCCAGCGTGGCCTTTGGCGCCGTGAAATCGATCAGCACATCCGCCTCGTCGCATTGCCGGATATCATCGACAATACGTACACCCAGCGTGCCGACATTGGCCAGTTCGCCTGCATCGTGACCCAGATATTCCGAGCCGGAACGTTCCGTCGCACCGACCAGCCGTGTCGCTTTCTGATCGCTCACAGCCGCCACCAGCATGCGCCCCATGCGCCCGGATGCGCCGGCAACAATCACTCGTACCGTTTCACTCATACTCGGTCCTCCCCGGCCAGTTCATCCCAGAATTTTTTCGCCCGGTCAAGAAAGGACGAGCGCTCAGGATACACTTCATCCCCGGTTTCGTCTGCAAACTGGCGCAACAGGCCCTCCTGCCTGGGCGACAGTTTCTTCGGCACGGCAATCTGTACCTTCACATACAGATCGCCCTTCTGGTTCGTACGCACATCCGGCACGCCGTGTCCGCGCAGGCGGAACACTTTACCACCTTCGGTACCGGCCGGAATACGGATACGTACCCGGCCCTCCAGCGTCGGCGCCTCGACTTCCGCACCCAGCGCCGCCTGCGGGAACGTCACCGGCATCGTGCAGTACAGGTCCGCACCATCGCGTTCGAAAATCGGATGTGGCTTCAGCGAAATGGCGATGTACAGATCTCCACTGGGCCCGCCATGCATGCCCGCTTCGCCTTCGCCGGACACCCGCACCTGCGCACCATCATAGACACCGGCCGGCACCTTGACCTTGACCGTCTTTTCAATGCGCACGCGCCCCTGACCGACACACTGCACGCACGGTGACTCGATCTTTCGGCCCGAACCATGACAAGCCGGACAGGTCCGACGTACGGCAAAGAAGCCCTGCGATACCTGCACCTGTCCATGCCCGCCGCATGTCTGGCAGGGCACCGGGTTCGTGCCCGGACGCGCGCCGGAACCATGACAGACATCGCATTGCGCATGACGTGGAATCTTCAGTTCCACTTCCTTGCCGGATGCCGCCTCTTCCAGCGTCAGGCTGAGATTGTAACGCAGATCGGCACCGCGATTGGAATGGCCGCCCGAGCCGCCGAAGCCGAACATCTCGCCAAACACATCGCCAAACAGGTCGCCGAAATCGCGGAACGCATGCGAATCCTGAAATCCGCCGCGGCCCCAGAAATCCTGCATCTGATCATCCACACCGGCATGGCCATACTGGTCATAGCGTGCCCTCTTTTCACGATCGGAAAGCACTTCGTAGGCCTCGGTCACTTCACGAAAACGCTCCGCAGCCTCCTTGTCATCCGGATTACGGTCCGGATGATATTTCATGGCCAGCTTGCGATAGGCACGCTTGATCGTGTTCTCATCCGCATCCTTGGCCACGCCCAGTACTTCGTAATAATCGCGTTTGCTCACATTCGCTCCCTGTCAGCTGATCCAGTTTCCGTGACGCACCGGTCACTTTCCCAATAACACAAAAAGGAGCGGTATGCCGAGGCTACCGCTCCCTGCTGTCCGGCCTTCAGGCCTTACTTCTTGTCGTTGTCATCAACGACTTCGGCATCCACAACCTCGGCATCCTTGGCCTGCCCCTGATCGGCACTGGCATCAGCGGCACCGCCTTCGGCCTGAGCCTGTTCCTGCTGCATCTGCTGGTAGATCACCTCACCCAGCTTCTGCGCCTTTTCCGTCAGCGTCTGCTCTGCGGCCGTGATCGCGGCGATATCACCACCCTCAATGGCCTTCTTCAGCTCGGCCAGCGCATCCTCGATGCCCTTGCGCGTATCGGCATCTACCTTGTCGCCATGCTCTTTCAGCGACTTTTCGGTCGAATACACCAGCGCATCGGCACGGTTGCGGGTCTCTATTTCCTCTTTCTTCTTCTTGTCTTCCTCGGCATGCGCCTCGGCGTCCTTCTTCATACGCTCGATTTCTTCCTCGGACAGACCGGAACCAGCCTCGATGCGGATCGAGGTTTCTTTACCGGTACCCTTGTCCTTGGCATGCACATGCAGAATGCCATTGGCATCGATATCGAACGTCACCTCGATCTGCGGCACACCGCGCGGCGCCGGCGCAATGCCTTCCAGATTAAACAGACCCAACTGTTTGTTGGCGGAGAAAATCTCTCGCTCGCCCTGCGCCACCTTGATCGTCACGGCCGTCTGGTTATCCGTCGCCGTCGTATAGGTCTGGCTCTTCTTCGTTGGAATGGTCGTGTTCTTGTCGATAATCTTGTTGAACAAACCGCCCTCGACTTCAATACCCAGACTCAGCGGCGTGACATCCAGCAGCAACACATCGGTGACATCACCGGTGAGCACTGCGCCCTGAATAGCCGCACCGATGGCCACGACTTCATCCGGATTCACGCCCTTATGCGGCTCCTTGCCGAAGAATTCGGCCACTTTCTGCTGCACCAGCGGCATGCGGGTCTGACCGCCGACCAGCACCACTTCGTGGATATCGGAAGCCTTCACGCCGGCATCTTTCAGGGCCTGACGGCACGGCTCCAGCGATTTCTCAACCAGATCGCCGACCAGGCTTTCGAACTTGGCCCGCGTCAGCTTGATCAGCAAATGCTTCGGACCGGAAGCGTCTGCCGTAATAAACGGCAGGTTGACTTCCGTCTGCTGGCTGCTAGACAGCTCGATCTTGGCCTTTTCCGCAGCCTCCTTCAGACGCTGCAATGCCAGCTTGTCCGCCGTCAGGTCAACGCCATGCTCCTTCTGAAATTCATCGGCCAGATACTTGAGCAATACCTGATCGAAGTCCTCACCGCCGAGGAAGGTATCACCGTTAGTCGCCTTCACCTCGAATACGCCATCGCCGATTTCCAGAATAGAGATATCGAACGTACCACCACCCAGGTCGTAGACGGCAATCAGATGGTTCTCTTCGGTCTTGTCCAGACCATAGGCCAGCGCGGCTGCCGTCGGCTCATTGACGATACGCAGCACATTCAGGCCGGCAATCGCACCGGCATCCTTGGTGGCCTGACGCTGGGAGTCGTTGAAATAGGCCGGAACAGTAATGACCGCATCCTTGACTTCCTCACCCAGGTAATCCTCGGCCGTCTTTTTCATCTTCTGCAGCACGATAGCGCTGATTTCCTGCGGACTCATCTTCTTGCCGTCCAGCTCAACCCATGCATCGCCATTGTCAGCAGCCACGATCGGATAGGACACCAGTTCGCGATGATGCCTGGTTTCCGCCGAATCGAATTTACGGCCGATCAGTCGCTTCACCGCATAAAATGTTTTATCCGGATTGGTTACCATCTGGCGCTTGGCGGATGCACCCACCAGCCGCTCGTCTGCCGTAAAGGCAACCACGGATGGTGTCGTATTATCGCCTTCGCTGTTGGCAATGACTTTCGCCTGATCGCCTTCCATAACGGCCACGCACGAGTTCGTCGTACCCAGATCGATTCCTATTACTTTTGCCATATCTGTATCTCCTGTTATTTCCAATAAACTGAACAATTCAATGCTTCGGTCATGCTGTTTATGGGGATCGCCAAAACACTTTTCAACCCCTGCGACATGACCGGCTCATCGATTATGATTTGCTATCATTCTCCGCATCGCCGGCCGGACCGCTGGACACCAGCACCTTGGCTGGCCGGATCAGACGCCCATGCAGGGTATAACCGGCCACATGCTGGGCGATAATCGTGCCTTGCGGCTCATCGCTGGGCATCTGCGACAACGCTTCGTGCACATGCGGATCAAACGGCTGGCCCACACCATCGATGCGTTCCAGATGAAAACGTTTCATCATCTCCTGCCAGCTTTCCAGCGTCAGACGCACGCCCTCGCGCAGCCCCTGTTCATTACCCTCATCCACCTGCAGCGCACGTTCAAGGTTATCCACTACATCCAGCAATGCCGTGGCGAACTTCTCCATGCCGTATTTGTGCGCATCTTCCACTTCGCGCCGTGTACGCTTGCGCAGATTATCCATCTCGGCATGCGCACGCAGCAGTTTTTCCTTCAGCTCGTCGATCTCCTGCTGCGCCTCGGACAGGGCCTGCTCCAGCTCCGTCACTTTTTCATCGACTTCGGGTGCAGCCCCTTCTGTCTGTGCCGCCTCCTTCTTCTCATGACGTGCAGCTTTCTTCTTTTTAGCTGTCAATGTTTCCTCCTAGCATTCTGCTTACCCAACGTGCCGTGCAATCCACAATCGGCAACACGCGTTCATAATGCATGCGACGCGGGCCAATCACACCCAGCGTACCAACGATGTTTTCCGGCCCTTCGTAGCGCGACAGTACTACCGATACCTGCTCCATGTTTACCAGCGCATGCTCGCTACCAATAAAGACTTTCACACCGGTATCATCCTGTTCGACCTGTTCGATCAGTTTCAGCAACTGTTCCTTTTCCTCAAATGCCGCCATCAACGAGCGTACTGTTTCAATGACCGCCAGTTCAGGCATATCAAACAACTGTCGCTGCCCGCTGACAAACAGGTCATTCTGGCTCTCATTAGGGGCATCCGACCAGCGTTTCAACCCCTCCAGCAATTTACGCACCTGCAAACGATCCGAATTCATCTCATGCTGCAAGCGCCGTTGCACTTCCGTCAGATCGCAATCGCACAGCAATTCATTCAGGCGCTTGGAAATGCGATGCAACTGTTCATCGCTGACATGCGCAGGTCGCTGCAGCAAGCGATTCTGAACCTGGTTACCCTCAGCCACAATCACAGCCAACACCTGTGTGGATGACACCGGAATCAGTTCCAGACGCAAAATGCGCGAAAAATTCGATTCGCGCACCCACACCAGACCGGCAAAATGCGTCAGGCTGGCCAACTCATCCGATGCCCGTCGCAACAGGGCACGTTTGCTGGCTTCATCTCGCAAATGTTGCGCCAGCGATTGCTCAATCGTATCACGCATATTCGCATCTACGACCATCAATGAATCGACAAAATAGCGCAAACCGGAATCAGTTGGCACCCGCCCGGCCGACGTATGCGGTGAGCGCAAATAGCCCCTCTGTTCCAGCTCAGCCATAACATTACGAATGGATGCCGGGCTCAGCCCCAGCCTGCCCTGCTCGGCAAGCACGCGGGAACCTACCGGCTGACCGGTTTCCAGGTAGATTGAAACAATCTCACCAAGAATGCATTCTTGTCTTTCTTTCATATGCACACCCGTTTTCAAAGCACCTGGCACTCTAGCGCTGGAAGTGCCAATGACAATATGCAACTCTTGGCCCTGTGCAGTGTTTGACAACATCCGCAACCCACTTATACTGCGCCGCCTTTGTAATTGCAGAGAAGCCTTGTATGGAGTTTTCAAAATGGGAACCTGGACTGTTCGCCCCGGCGACATTGAGCGTAAATGGTATGTAGTGGATGCCGAGGATATGATCCTTGGTCGCTTGGCAACTCGTATTGCCACCATTCTGCGCGGCAAGCATCGCCCGGAATATACGCCGCATGCTGATTGCGGCGATCACGTTATCGTGATCAACGCTGACAAGGTTGCCGTAACCGGCAACAAGGAAGCACAGAAAATTTATTATCGTCACTCGGGCTATGCCGGTGGACTGAAAAGCATCTCGCTGGAAAAGCAGCGCGAGAAGCACCCGGAACGCATCATCGAGGCAGCAGTCAAAGGCATGATGCCGAAAGGACCGCTGGGACGTGCAATGTTAAAGAAGCTGAAGGTTTACGCTGGTAGCGATCATCCGCATACCGCGCAAAAACCCGAAACGCTCGAACTGAATTAAGCGAAATCGGATAGAGGTACGCATCAATGGCTACAACAATGTACCGCGGCACAGGTCGCCGCAAAAGAAGCACCGCACGGGTAATCATCACCTCCGGCTCCGGTCGCATTCTTGTTAATGGCAGGGACGTGGAAAATTATTTCCCGGTCGAAATTATTCGTCAGCAGGCGCTGTCTCCACTGGCGGAAACCCAGCTTTCCGGTCGCGTTGACGTACGCGTTAACGTTTCCGGCGGTGGCGTTTCCGGTCAGGCCGGTGCCATCCGCCATGGCATCGCCCGCGCACTGGTGGAATACGACGCCGGCCTGCGCCCGACGCTGAAGTCTGCAGGCATGCTGACCCGCGATGCACGTAAGGTTGAGCGCAAGAAGTATGGCCTGAAGAAGGCACGTCGCGCACCGCAGTTCTCGAAACGCTAAGTATCGCGACAACCCAACAAGGAAAGGAGGCCGGCCGGCCTCCTTTTTTTCTTTGTCAGCTGCGCATTCTCAATACACAGATGCTTGCGCATCATGCAGACAATATAATCGCCTCGGGCGATATCAGCTGCTGTTCACCTGTTTCCATATTGCGCAAAGTCACCTTACCCTGGGCCATTTCATCTTCGCCGATAATCAGCGTATAACGCACCGATTCCCGGTCAGCCACCTTGAACTGACGCTTGGCACTTCCGCCGCCACAATGAATAACGGACATGCCGCGAGCGCGCAGATTCCGGGTCTGTTGCAGCGACCAGTCCATCGCCGTATCTCCCAGCACTACCACGGCGATATCCGGTGATGTAGCCGGCTGCTCCCCCAGCAACATGGCCAGCCGCTCCAGACCCGCAGCAAAACCAATGGCCGGCATGGCCGGGCCACCCAGCTCCTGCACCAGACCATCATAGCGACCACCGGCCAGCACCGTTCCCTGCGCACCCAGCTGATCGGTCACAATCTCAAAGGCGGTGCGATTATAATAATCCAGCCCACGCACAATACGTGGATTAACCCGATAATGGATGGCCAGTGCATCCAGCCCACGGCGCACGGCAGCAAAATGCTGCGCGCACCCTTCGCACAGATGCGCAATCATTTCCGGTGCATTATCCAGCTGCTGCTGACACTGTGCTTCCTTGCAATCGAGCACACGCATCGGGTTTTTATCCATACGCTCATGACAGGTAGCACACAAGTGGTCGGCACGCTGTTGCAGATAGCCCACCAGTTTATCCCGATAGGCAGGCCGACATGCCGAACAACCCAGCGAATTCAGCTCCAGTCGCAAATCGGACAATCCGATCTCGACCAGAAAATCATGCGCCATGGCCAGAACCTCCACGTCCTCCACCGGACCGGCCGCACCAAACCATTCCACGCCAATCTGCTGGAACTGGCGCAAACGTCCTTTTTGTGGTCGTTCGCGACGAAACATCGGACCACAGTAATACCAGCGCTGCGTACCTGCCCGGGTCAGGCCAGCCTGCAAATAGGCGCGCACGGCACCGGCCGTTCCTTCCGGGCGCAGACAGATATGCGCATCCCCCTGATCCACAAAACTGTACATTTCCTTGGATACGATATCCGTCGCTTCCCCAATGGAACGCACAAACAGTTCGGTCGGCTCAAGAATCGGCAAGCGCACCTCAGCTACGGCATAACGGGCAAACACCCTGCGCGCGGCCTGCTCAATTGTCCGCCAGACCTGAACCTGTTGCGGCAAGCCATCATGGATGCCGCGAATACTGCGAAGCTTTTCTGCCATTATTATTCATCCTCTTCGTTATCTGTCTGCTGATTTACCGGCGACTCGCACGCGTAGGGGACATCGGAAAAGGCAAATCATGCTGTCGTGTCGACAGACGAATAGCGGGTTCCACCGCTGCACTGCCACCGACATACACATCACCGTTCACATCCTGCCCTGCGCCAACAACCACCGGGCCAACCGGAAAGGTATAAAAACATCCCGGACAACCATTGAGCAACGCAACAACATGCCCACATAAAAATTATTTGCCCGCATCCTTGTCCGCACGCATACGCTCCACCCTGCGTTCCACTTCCTCGACAATCGCATCGATCATCGCATCCGAGCGAATACGCTCAGCTTTCTCGCCGTCACGATACAACATATGCACCGGATACCCTCCCGTCACGCCCAGATCCGCCTCCCTGGCTTCTCCGGGGCCATTCACGACACAGCCGATGACCGCCACATCCAGACTTTCATGGATATGTGCCAGGCGTTCTTCCAGCCTGTTGACCGTTTCAATCACATTGAATTTCTGCCGCGCACAACTCGGGCAGGCAATCAGATTAACGCCCCGATGCCGCAATCCCAGCGATTTGAGAATTTCAAAGCCGACCTTCACCTCTTCTTCCGGCTCAGCTGCCAGCGACACCCTGATCGTATCACCGATACCATCGGCCAGCAGCAACCCCAACCCGATCGACGACTTCACCGTACCGCCAAAGCGACTGCCCGATTCGGTAATGCCAAGATGAAACGGATAATCCACCTGTTGCGCCAGTTTACGGTAGGCAGCAACGGTCATGGGAATATTACTGGCCTTAAGTGACACCTTGATATCGAAAAAGTCCATGTCTTCAAGAATGCGGATATGACGCAACGCCGATTCCACCATGGCATCGGCACAAGGCTCGCCATATTTCTCGTTCAGATCCTTTTCCAGCGAACCGGCATTGACGCCAATGCGGATCGACACGCCGCGCTCCCGTGCTGCCGCCACGACCCGCTCCACGCGGTCCCGCGAGCCGATATTACCCGGATTCAGACGCAGTCCGTGCACGCCCGCATCCAGCGAGGCCAGGGCCATTTTGTAGCTGAAATGAATATCGGCGATAATCGGCACGGAGATCTGGCGCAGAATCTCGGGCATGGCCGCAGCCGATTCAGGATCGGGTATGGAAATGCGGACAATATCCGCACCGGCCTCATCCAGCCGGTTCACCTGCGCCACCGTAGCATCAATATCCGTGGTTTTGGTGTTGGTCATGGATTGTACGGCAACCGGTGCATCACCACCCACAATAACATCGCCTACGGCAATGGCCCTGGTCTTGCGCCTTGAACTGACAATGACATCACGCATCGTGTGCTTTCCCCTTCAGTATGTTCAGCGAAGCATCCCCAGCCGCTCCTTGAGCAACTCGGCCCTGCGCAACGCATCTACATACTCGGTCTGGTCCGGCCGCAATGCCACTGCCTTGCGCCAGTAACGGATAGCCTGATCCAGTTTTTCCTGCTGAAACATCTTCTTGCCCATGGCGTAATAGGAAGCCGCTTCCCTGTCCATCAGCTGCTCAATCGACTTCAACAGCTTGTCACCATCCTTGCCGCCATTGCGCCGGTATACCAGCGTGGCCATACGCGCATCCACATAGCGTTTCTGCCGGATCAGCGCATCGATCTCTTTTTGGGTGACATGCTTGTGCACGGCCAGACGTTTCTTAGCCTGCACCATATGGGTATTCGAGGGAATCGTTATGCCGGCCGGCATAGCCTTGAGAATACGCGCTTTCAGTTTCTGCCCACGTTCCGAATCAGGCACAAGGCGCAAATAGGACTCAATGGCGATATAAGCCATTTCCGGCAAATCATCATCGAGATAATTATCGGCATCCCGATAGGCCTGTCTGGCACGATCTTCCAGCAAATCCAGTCGCTGCTCCCGTTCCTGCGCCATCAGCGGATCCTGCGCATCAAGGCCGCGTGGATTCTCAAGTGCCTCCAGCGCGGCCAGCAAAGCCTGATCCTCGTTCCGGCGTTGCCGTAATAACAGTTTAAAACGGTACTGGCGCATCTTCATGGCCATCTGCCGACTTTTCTTCTGCAGAATTGCAGGTTTGATGGAAAAAGTCGCTGCCTGCTCATAATTACGCATGGCTTCAACCCAGCGTCTGTCCTTCTCTGCCTGGGCCGCACGTTTGCTGTAGGTCTCCAGCAGGCGCTTGCGGGCCGGTTCAATACGCTTGCGCAACAGTACCTGCGCCCTGGCATAATCCGGGTCCTTCTTATCCATCGCCAGCACCCTGCTTCTCGCTTCCATCACATGACCGCTATTGAAATCATGTAATGCCGCCTCGTAACCATGAAGAAAACCCAGTGAAGATAGCTCTGAAGGCACTTTGAAACCACTGCAACCGCTCACCAGCAACAACAGCAGCAGAATAGCGGCATGACGACCTGCGTTACGCATCATCGGATGATGGTTGCCGGTGCACTCCGGAAGGTGACGTCAGGTCAAACGCAAGCGCCACCGCATGTTCAATATTCTTCAGCACACCCTTGTCCACGGGCCGAAGCATGCCACATTCCATCGGCTCACTCACACCTTTAATCATGCGCTCACCGATTGAGTCGAATGCAAAGCCACCCTTCAGCACCTGAAAGGTCTTGCGTGGCAGCATCACCTGCCCGCCATCACCCAGTGCCGTCATTCTTGAAGCGACATTCACTGAATCGCCGATGACAGTATATTGCAGGCGTGCCACAGCGCCGATATTACCGACGATGACCTGCCCCATATTCAGCCCCACCCTGAATGTGATCGTCTTGCCGTCCGGCCGGGGAATCGCCAGCCGCTTGCATGCCTCCACAACGGCCAGAGCCGCTTTCGCCGCATGCTGGGCATGATTGGGGTCCTCATTGGGATGATTGAACACGGCCATCACCGCATCACCAATATATTTGTCCACATGTCCACCATAATAATCGATGATGCGGTGAAATATCTCGAAATGGCGATTCAGCACTTCAATGACATGTTCGGTTTCCGTCGCCTCCGAAAACGAGGTAAAGCCCACCATATCGGCAAAAAGAATCGTGGCATCATGACGGAAGCCCTCGACCTTGAACTGACCGCTGCTGAACACCTCGGACACCAGCTTTGGATTCAGGTAGCGACCAAACACACCCCGCATCTCCTCCTTGTGTGCCAGTTCGCGTACCATGGCATTGAATTGTCGGGTTGCATCGGAAATCTCGTTGTTGCCACTGACGGCCAGCTGCACCGTGTAATCACCCTGCGCCACCTTTTCCGCCGCCTCCGCCAGACGTTCAAGCGGCTGACTCATACGGCCTGCCAGCCAGAATACCAGTACGCCGGCAAACAGCACCACCACGCCGGCCGCCATAGAAATGCGACTGACCAGTGTGCCGGCAAGCTCCCGCCATTTTTCTTCCGAAAAACGAACGGCCACAGAACCGATCTGCGTATCGGCATAGGTGATCTGCTTGCCATACCACAGGCTGTCCATAGGCAACTTGATCACACCTTTCCCTTTCATGGCGGACAGGTCGGGCTTTTCTTTCACGGTTCCGTGTTTGGCAAAGTCCTCATATTTTCCATCGGGCAATCGCAGGCGTATGGCCATCACCGTTGGCACCTTGTCGAGAAAACTTTTCACGATCAGATCCGTTTCCGCACTGCTGGCCAATAAGGGGATTTTCAATTCATCGGCCAGACGATCAACCTGAACCTCCGCCTGCGCGGCCTGACTGGCCAGCCAGGCATTGCGTTCCATATCCAGAATGATCAGCAACAGCACCAGCACGGCTGCAACCACCGCGCCGCCGACCAGCATCGTCCAGTGCCAGCGAATGGGCATGCGCGGCGATGACGCAGTCGTTACCTGCTCCTGCTGACGATAATCGTTCATGGCTTGATCGTGACTCACGGCTTGCCACTCTAGCCAATAGCACGCGCGGAGCAATGTGCACATACTCGCCTGAAACAGCGTTTATTTATCCTCACCGACTGCTAACATGCAGGCTTTATCGGAGAAATCATATGACACTGACATCTGCGCAGAGAAAAGCACTGAAAGCGCGAGCGCATCATCTTAAACCCGTCGTTCGCGTCGGACAGAAAGGCATTTCCGAGAATCTGCTGGCGGAAACTGAACTGGCACTGGCCACACACGAACTGATCAAGGTGCATATTGCCCGTGACGATAAAGACGAACGTCAGGCTATCGCCGAGCAATTGGCCGAACATTGCCAGGTCGAAGTCGTCAACCATATCGGCAAAATAGCCATCCTCTACCGTGCCGGAGAAAAACAGGCTTGAGTACCGCACAACGCATACGGGAACGCCTGCTGCAGTCACTGCCGGATGCAGATATTAAAATTATCGACGAATCCCATCTGCATGCCGGCCATGCCGGCTCACGCGACCATGGCGGCGGACATTTCCGTTTGCATATCGTTTCTGCGGCCTTTGCCAATAAAAACCGTATTCAGCGTCATCAGCAGATTCATGCCATATTGCAGGATCTGTTCAAAACGGATATCCATGCACTCAGCATCGACGCCAAAGCACCCGCCGGACATAACTGAGATGCAGTGTCCTGAGCATTAGCATGGCGCTGCCCCCACTCAAACAAAAAATCCGGCAATGGCTGGATATGGATATTGCCGATATTGCCAGCCTGCCGGCCATAGCACGTCATGGCGTACATTTGCTGCGTTTCAGCTTCCGTGTGGCACACCGTTTTATTGCTGACCAGTGCATTCAGCGCGCATCTGCCCTGGCCTACGCCACGCTGCTGGCCATTGTGCCGCTGGTCGCCCTCGGCTTTTCGGTGTTTGCCAGTTTTCAGGCATTTGACAAACTGGCGGCAAAAATGCGCAGCGCCATGCTTGAATACCTGCTGCCGACCAGCCAGCAGGCTGTAGAAAGTTATCTGGGAAGCATTGCCGACAAAACCACTGCATTGTCGGTCTTTGGCATTATCGGCCTGTTGTTTACGGTCACGGCTCTGCTTAATACCATGGAAGAGGCATTCAATGATATCTGGCGCATTACCCGTGCGCGCCCCTGGTTCTCAAAATTCATTATATTCTGGTCCACGCTGACACTGGCTCCCATCCTCATCGCCGCATCCATCACCGTCACTTCCTATTTTGCCGCCCTGCCCGTACTGGAACACGTGGCCCGCGGTGCCAACATCATCAGCCATACGCCCTTTGTGCTGCCATGGCTGATGACCTCCATCGCCATGACTCTGATGTACATGGTGCTGCCCAACACCTCAGTACCGATACGCTATGCAATCATTGGCGGCCTGGTTGCCGGCGCATTGTTTGAAGCATCGAAGCTGGGATTTACCTTCTATATCACTGATGTCGCCAATTATGAGAAAGTTTACGGCGCTTTATCCACGCTGCCGATTTTCCTGATCTGGCTCTACTTATGCTGGGTCATCGTTCTGCTTGGCTCGGAGGTCGCTTTCTGCCTGCAGCATCCTGAACAGTCACACCGCCATAAAAGCCAGTTTATGCAACCCGGCATCAAACAGTTCTATGCGCATCTGATTCTGCTACGCGCAGCACAGGCGCTGGAGCAGGGCCACACGCTGAACATGCAACAACTGATCGATGAAACGAATGTTCCGGACAATATCCTGCAGGAATGGCTTGATGAGCTGACCGAACACGGCCTGCTGCATCCTACCGGTGGCCAGCATGGCAATGCCTCGTGGGTACCCGGCCGGGATGCGCATCAGCTGACACTGGAAGACATTCATAACGCACTTAACGAACAGACCATGTTCGTGCCCGATGCATGGAAAGACACGCCGATCGGTCGCACATTGCAGGGTCTTGCTTTCCGTATGCGTCGGGAGCAAGGACAAATCCTGGGCAGGATGAGCATGCATGATCTTCTGCACAAGGAAAAGGAATATTACAATGCAGAGGCAACGGACCAATGAGCCGGCACGCACGCCTGCTCATTGCCGACTCCGAACACCATGCAGACATGCTGTATGTCTCGGGCATGTTTGTTCCCGACCCTTTCATTGCCATCGAAATCGATGGCCGCTGGCATGGACTGCTGTCTTCGCTGGAGGTCGATCGTGCCAAAAAACGTTCACGCTTTGCCGCCGTGCATCTGGACAGCGTCTGGCATCAAAAAGCCGGTGAATATGCTTGGCAGCCGGGCCTTGCCGCCTGTGCAGGCGCGTTTCTCAAGGCACATGGTATCCGCAATATCGTCGTTCCCGGTGATTTCCCGCTCTATTTTGCCGAACAATTGCGGCAATGGGGATTTGGCGTTTCACCGGAGCAATCGATGTTCCCCGAGCGGGCCGTCAAAACGGCATGGGAAATCCGACAATTGGCCCGCGCCGAGCGGCTAACCCGCAACAGCATGCAACAGGCCTATGAATTCCTAGCCGCCTGTTCCATTGACGAACGTCGTTTCCTGACTCACCCGGACTGCCGCGGTCGTGTCAAAGCCAGCGATGTACGCAGGGTTATCGAAACCTATCTGGTGGCACAGGGCAGCATGCCGGCGCACACCATTGTTGCCTGCGGACGGCAGGGTGCCGATCCGCACAATACCGGCAGCGGCTATATGCGCAGCGAACAACCGATCATTATCGATATTTTCCCGCGCCTGCTGGATTCCGGCTACTGGGGCGATATGACGCGTACCTTCGTCAAGGGCAAGGTAAATGTCGAATTGCGTCGCATGTACCAGACCGTTCGCAACGGCCAGACCATCGGCCTGGAGATGGTGGCCAGCGGCGTCAATGCCCGCCATATCCATGAACGCATTATGCAATATTTCGAACAGTCCGGGTTCCCCACGGGTACCCGACGCGGACGGCAAATCGGTTTTTTCCATGGTACCGGCCACGGTGTCGGCCTGGAAATCCATGAAGCACCGCGTGTATCACGCTTCGATCAGGTGCTGCAGAGCGGCCATGTCATCACCATTGAGCCGGGCCTGTACTACCCGCAGATCGGCGGCATCCGTCTGGAAGATCTTGTCGTCGTTACTGACGACGGGCACCGCAATCTGACCCGTTACCCTTGCCGCATGGAGATTGAATAAGCGCGTCTATTTAAGCATCTTCGTGCCGCCCAGCCGCCACAGCACGATGCCTCCGGGCAAAGCCGCCAGCAACAGCACCAACAACCATAACACTGCCATGGCGGCAGCAGCCTCGGCACTGCCGCCAAAATACACGGCCAGCCCGACATAACCGGCTTCGCGCACCCCCAGACCATTGAGCGAGATCGGCAGCGCCGAGGCCAGCGCAACCAGGCAAACGATAATCGCATAGGCCGGCCAGGAAAGCTGCAAGCCCACAGCCATGCCGAGCAAAACATGTGCGGCAATCACCAGCAACTGAAAGATGATCGACACCGGCAGACTGAGCAGCCAGGCCCGCTGAAACACACCGCCCGTCAAAGGCAGAGTCTTCCAGCCGGATAACTTCTCCGGCAACGGCAGGCGGGTAAACCACGGCCACCACAGCGGCTGACTGAGCATCAACAGCCAAAGCAGCAGCACACCCGCCAGCCAGCCATAGGTCCACACAGCCGGTAATGTCACCATGAACATGGCCACGGCCACGATACTGACCAGCCCCACGACGCCATTGAGGCGTTCCAGCACCACACTGGCTGCCGCCGGCCAGCCAGCATGCTCCCGTCCGCGTGCCAGCAAATAGCCGCGCGCCACATCGCCACCGATAATCGACGGCAAAAACAGGCTCAGAAACATACCCAGAAAATACAGGCGGATTTTTCGCCCTGTTTGCACGGCCAGCCCCAGCCCCCGCGCCAGCCAGGCCCAGCGCAAGGCGGATAGCACCTGCCCGAACACCAACAGCAGACAGGCAGCGACCACCCACCATGGGTTCACCCGCGCCAGTTGCATGCCGATCGCATGCAGGTCCAGCATCCATAGCAGCCCGGCAAGCACAGCCAGCGACAGGACAATTTTCAACCAGGCCATATCAGCCCTGCCAGGCTGCCGTTACCAGCCGATCGTACGTCGGATTTTGTAATGCCGGCGACCCGTCGATTCGTAATAGATGCGTGCCTGCATTTCCAGAATCAGGCCAATGCCGAACAGCAAAATTCCCGCCAGAATCAGCAGCGAACCCAGTTGCAACATCGGGCGCCCCGACAAAGCAGCACCGAACAGTATTTTATCCAGCGACAGCCAGATATCGATAAACAGACCTGTGGCCAGACTGACCAGCCCGACCGAACCAAACAATTGCAACGGCCGATCGGTAAAACGCTGGAAAAACAGTACCAGCAGCAAATCCACGAGTACGCGAATCGTACGACCGATACCGTACTTGCTTTCGCCGAACTGGCGTGAACGATGGCTGACCACCTCCTCGCCGATGCGCGCACCATACAAGTCCGCCAGCGCCGGCAAGAAACGATGCTGTTCGCCGTACAGGCGCAGGTTTTTGGCCACATCAGCACGCATCAGCTTCATCGGACAACCGTAATCATGCATATAGACCTTCGTGGAACGGCGAATCAGCGCATTGGCGACTTTCGACGGCAGATTACGCGACAGGCTGGCGTCCTTGCGGTGCTTGCGCCAACCATTCACCATATCCAGATCATCCTTCTGCAAACGCTCCAGCAAGCGGGGGATATCTCCGGGATCGGTCTGCAGATCACCATCCATGTACACGATAAATTCGCCACGCGCAGCCTCAAAGCCGGCGCTCATGGCTGCGGTCTGACCGAAATTGCGCCGAAACTGAATGCCACGCACACGCGGATGGGTGGCCACCTGCTCCTCGATGACCGCAAACGTACGATCATCGGAACCATCATCGACCAGAATCAGTTCGTAATCATAATCCGCCAGCTTCTCAGTCACTTCCGCCACCAGCGGTGGCACGCTCTCTTCTTCACGAAACAACGGTACAACAATGGAAATCAATGGTTGATCGGCCAAGCTATCCCCTCCACCGGCTGCAGACTCACAAGCACCAGCCATTTTCTTGCGTACAAACCATACACCCGCTTGTGAATAATCAAATATGCCATGATCTTCTGCGGCAATGCAACCAGCTCCTGTTGCGGCAAAACCATGGCCTTGCCCGCCAGCAACCAGTCGGCAATGGCCGCCTGGTCCGCCAGAACCGGCAGGCGTCCGCCATGGTAAAACAGTAATGATGGCTGGAAATAATTGTATGTAGCCAGGGCATCATCATCAAAACCGGCTACCGTGGCCGCCTCTGCCAGCTCAGGCGCCACCTTGTGCGCATCGATATGCGGCAGGCTCCACAGGGTCAGACTCAGTACAAACACGGCCATGGCCGCAGACAAACTCAGCCAGAGATGGAATCGCTGACGCCAGAGCAACAGCAATACCGCCAGGACAACCGCCCCTATACCCAGCAGATATGTCCATTCGCCCGGCCACATGCGATCAATGGCAATACCACCACCAAGCACAATCGCCAGCGCCAATACCAGCGCCGTTACCACGACAATCTGCCTGGCCCGCTGCCTTTGCCCGTCCGAGGCTCCACGCCACCACAGGGCCATCAGCATCGCTCCAGGCACGAATGCCGGCAGCAGATAATTGGGAAGCTGGGTGCGGGCAATACTGAAAAACACGATATACACACCAATCCATACCAGCAAAAACAGGCGTACAGGCTGATCCCGCAATGCCTTCAGGCGCCAGGCTCCCGCCAGCAATGCCATGCCCATCAGCCCGCTCCACGGAAACCAGCCAAGCAGGTAGGTCAGGACATAATAACCCGGAAAACCGTGGTGCCCCTGCAACGCACCGGTAAACCGATCAATATTGTGATGCAGCAAAAAACCGCGCAGCCAGTCACCGTCCGTCAGCACGCCAACGGTGATATACCATGGCAGCGCGATCAGCATGACAATCAGGGTGCCACGCCAGACATAAAACCGTCGCCAGTCCTGCCAGCGACCGGCCAGCAACAGAAATGCACCCAGCACCATGGCCGGCATGACCACGGCCACAGGCCCCTTGGCCAGCACCCCCAGCCCCAGCGCGATATAGGCCATGATCAGCAAACCCGGCATCGTCGGGCCTTGCTGCTGTCGCCAGCGCTGGTCATGCAACAGAAATGCCGGCAGGGCAAAGCCCAGACTCAGCATCAGCAACGGATCGGGCACACAGGCGCGGGCAATCAGGATAATATGCAGGCTGCTGGCCAGCAGCAGGCCAGCCAGCAGGCCCGTGGATCGATCCGTCAGGCGACGTGTCATCTCAAACACCACCCATACCAGCAGGGTAATGGCCATGGCCGATGGCAGACGTGCCGTCCATTCATTAATCCCGAACAGGCTGTATAACGGCATCAGAAGCCAATAAATCAGAATCGGTTTGTCATAACGCAGGTCACCGTTGAACATCGGCACCCACCAGTTACCGGCAAGCAACATTTCGCGTGCACACACGGCATTATTGGGCTCATCAACATCCCACAGCGAATGTCCGCCCAGCCCGACTACGAAATTGACCGCACACAGCAGCAGCAAGAACAGAACGCCATAGCGTTCAAACCATGCCGGAAACCCTTCAGCTTTCATCGAGCATGCTCCGCAGACCTTGCTTTAGCCTGGCGTGGTCACCGCGGATAAACAAACGCTTGCGCCGCGATGTCTGGCCGGAAGCCAGACTTACATCCGCTTTCGCCACGTCCAGCGCATCAGCAAAAACGCGCATGATGGCGGCATTGGCCCGCCCGTCCTGGGCTACCTCTCGAATGGCCACCTTGATCGCATCACCATGCATGCCGTGTATCATCGCCTTGCGTGCTCCCGGCTGGGCATGCACCCACACATACACGCCATCCGCCGCCTCACAGATGGCAGCAGCAATATCGTCGGACACGGCGTTTAGCCACCCTGCAGCAGGCGGATGGCCATCGTATGCAGCGTGGCAACCAGAAAGTCATCCAGAAAAATGATGCCCAGCAATACCAGCATCGGCGAGAAATCAATGCCGGAAAACGTCGGCAGACGACGCCGAATCGGATACAGCACCGGCTCTGATAACTGGATGATCACGCGCACAATCGGATTATACGGGTCCGGTGAAACCCAGGACAGAATGGCCCGCGCAATAATCACAATCATCAGCATGACCAGCACGATATGCAGCAATTCAGCCACGGCCTGCAGAAAATAACCGATGATAAACATCTCAGCGTCCCAGTTCGGCCGAACGTCGTGCTGCCGCCGCCACAGCATTACGCACAGCCTCCGGCAAGCCTTCCTCGAACATGACATCCAGCGCCGCTTGTGTCGTCCCGCCGGGACTGGTCACCTGTTGACGAAGCTCCGAAGATGACCGACCACTCTCTACCAGCATCTTACCGGCTCCCAGCGCAGTATGGTTGGCCAGCTTGGCCGCAACTTCAGGCGCAAGGCCCAGTGTCTGGCCGGCCCCCTGAATCAGTTCGGCCAGCAGAAAAAAGTAGGCAGGCCCGCTGCCGGAGACGGCTGTCACAGCATGCAGGTCCTTTTCGCGCTGCACCCACAAGGTCTGGCCGCAGGCGCGCAACAGATATTCGGCTCGCTGCTGATGTTTGCCTTCCTGCTCGCTGAACAATGCGGAAATACCTGCCCCGACTAGCGCCGGTGTATTGGGCATGACGCGCACCAGTTGTACCTGTTCGCCTGCCATATCACGCAATTGCGTCATCGTTACCCCGGCCACAATACTGACCAGCGTTTGTCCTGCACCAAACATGCCGCTGAAATCATTGAGTGCTGCTTTCACCTGTTGCGGCTTGACGGCCAGTACCACCATCGCCGCGCCGGCAACCTCTTGACGATCCCGGCAGGTTTGCACGCCGTATTTGTCAGCCAGCAGTTGCAACCGTTCTGCCTGGGGATCGGCCACGCAAATCCTGTTTGCTGCATGCCCCGAACGAACCAGACCGGCAATAATGGCCTCCGCCATATTACCACCGCCAATAAACGATATTTTCAGCTCTTTCATGAACTTAATCCCTGTCCTCTCGCGCTAGTCTTGTATCCCATTCCCCGAACAAAGCCGACCCGATCCGGACCATCGTTGCTCCCTCATCCATGGCACAGGCATAGTCATGACTCATGCCCATGCACAACTCCCGAAGGCTCCCATCCAGACAACCTTCCCGCAAGCAGCGCAAAGTCTGAAAGCCCTCCTGTGCAGCACCCTTTGGCGCCATGCCCATCAGCCCGCAAACCCGGAACTCTTTCACTTCAGCCACCTGACGACACAGGGTATCGGCCTGCTCCGGCGCAACACCATGCTGATGCGGCTGACCGGACAGATTAACCTGAATCAGCACCGGCAGAACACGATCCTGCACATGCGCAGCCACAGCCTCGGCCTGTTGCAGGCTTTCCACGCTGTGCCACATGCTGGCAAAGCGCCCCACATACTTCGCCTTGTTGCGCTGCAATGGTCCGATCATATGCCAGCGGCACTCCGGCCAGCGCCGGGAGCGATCGCGCAAGGCCTGCGGCCGGGATTCGGCAAATTCCGTCTGGCCGGCCGCAATCAGTGCGGCCACGGCATCATCCGGCGCATATTTGCTGACGGCCAGCAGGCGCACGCCCTGCGGCTGCAATTCGTCGCACAATGCCTGCCAGCGCTGAATCAGAGGCACATATATTACATCGTCCGTCTTCATACTTCCGGATAAGGCCTGCCCCGCCCGATACCATAATGCTGCCAGCCGCGTTGCTGCATCAGTTCGGGATCATACAAATTACGTCCGTCGAACAGGATACGCCCGGGCATCAGGCACTCCACTTCCTGCCAGTCCGGTTCGCGGAAACACAGCCATTCGGTGACCACGACCAGTACATCGGCATCAGGCAGACAGGCTTCGGGCGATGCAACGAACTCGATGCCCGCATCATCCGCCCAGATCGTACGACAAACATCCATCGCCGCCGGATCGTAAGCACGGATCCGCACGCCCTGTTGCAGCAGCATATCAATGAGCAGACGACTCGGTGCCTCGCGCATATCGTCGGTACCGGGCTTGAAGGCCAGGCCCCACAGCGCTACGCGCGGCTGCTCGCATGCCGCCAGTGAGGCCAGCACATGGCGTGCAAAACGTACACGCTGCTGCTCATTGACCTCATGCACGGCATCGATCACCTGCAAGGGCTCCCCGTATTCCAGCCCTGTCGCCCGCAACGCCTTGACATCCTTGGGAAAACACGAGCCGCCATAGCCCACGCCGGCATAAAGAAAATGCGGGCCAATGCGCGGATCGGAACCCAGCCCGGTGCGCACAGCCTCAACATCCGCACCCACGCGGTCACACAGACGAGCGATCTCATTCATAAAGGAAATCCGCGTAGCCAGCATCGCATTGGCCGCATACTTCGTAATTTCTGCCGACTTTCTGTCCATGGCCACCAGACGATCGCGATTGCGGTTAAACGGTGCATACAAACGGCGGAAAATCGCGGCATCCGCCGCATGTTCGATGCCGACGATAATGCGATCCGGCTTGAGGAAGTCGCCCACGGCCTGACCTTCGCGCAAAAATTCTGGATTGCTGGCCACATGCACCGACAGCGAGGCATCGCGCTGTGCCAGAACATCAGCCACCACCGCCTCGACTTTCTCGCTGGTACCGACCGGCACCGTTGATTTGGTCACCATCAGGCAATCCTGCTGCACATGCCGTGCCGTCTCGGCAGCCGCTGCCAGTACATGACTCAAATCCGCCGAACCATCTTCATCGGGTGGCGTACCGACGGCGAGAAACACGACCTCGGCATTGGCTACACCGATCGCATAATCGCTGGTAAACGTCAGATGCCCTGCCTGCATATTACGACAGACTATGGCATCCAGTCCCGGTTCATGAATCGGCATGATGCCTTCGGCCAGCTTGTCCAGCTTGTGCTGATCGCAGTCGATGCCGCATACATGATGCCCGACTTCGGCCAGACAGGCCGCTGTCACCAGCCCGACATAACCCGTACCAATTACCGTAATATTCATATGCCCTTCACTCCCAGACCACGCGCTGATCCAGCGCCCGCTGCAAGGTATATTCGTCCAGGTATTCCAGTTCACCGCCTTCCGGCACACCGCGCGCGATGCGCGAGAGCGTACCGACGCGCGACTGGTAGCGCCGGGCCAGAAAATGTGCCGTGGCCTCGCCATCGACCGTCGCACTGGTAGCCAGAATCATTTCATCCACACCGTCATCCACCCGGCGATCCAACGCGGCAATGCGCAATTGCTCGGGGCCGATGCCATCGATCGGACTCAGGCGCCCGTGCAACACATGATACTGGCCCCGAAACATGCCGCCACGTTCCATCATCAGCACATCCACTGGCTGTTCGACAACACAGATGACACCGACCTGTCGCTGCGGATGTTCGCAGATCAGACATTGTCGCTGTTCGGCAAAACAGCCGCAGCGATCGCAAAAGCCCACCTGATCATGCAAGCCTGCCAGCACCTGCGCCAGCGCCTGGACTTCGGACTCTGGCCGGTTCAGCAAATGCAGGGCCAGTCGCATGGCCGTTTTCGGCCCCACTCCCGGCAGTGATGCCAGCATCTCAATGGCAGCCGCCAGAGAGGCGGGCACACCGGCCCTTGGTATCAAAGCGAAAACCCCGGCGGAATCGGCATGCCGGCCATGATTTCCTGCTGCTTCTGCTTGCTTAATTCATCCACGGATCTGGCTGCGGCATTGAATGCGGCAGCAACCAGATCCTCAACGAGTTCCTTGTCATGCTCCTGCCACACGGAATCATCGATCGACACACGACTGACGACACGTTCACCGTTCATCGTCACCTGCACCATGCCGCCGCCCGCTTCTCCGGTCACTTCCATTTCGGCCAGTTGCTGTTGCATTTTCTGCAGATTTTCCTGCATTTTTTTTGCCTGTTGCATCATTTTTGCAATATTCATCCGTCAACTCCACTCATTACTGTTGTTCGCCCTGCACGCCTGCCGGCAACACCTCCACCAGCGTCGCACCCAGCTCACCCGCCAGTTGCTGTACATGCGGATCGTCAGCGGCCAGCTGACGCAAATGCTCGACTTCGGCCCTGGCCTTGCGCTCCCGCTGCTGGGACAATGTTTCACCCTCTGCCGTATGTTCCTTGCACTCCCAGAACACCTCCCTGCCCAGCCATTCGGCAAAGGCCTGGCGTTCAGGGGAGGCCAGATGACGCTCCTGCGCCTTGCCCAGCACGAGCCGTACCCGCTCGCCGAACTCGTGACAGACAACATGCTCAAGAATGGCTGCAATCCCCGGTCGCACGCGGGCATAGGCATCCACCGCCTCCTGCCAGGAGGCAAAGGATGGTGTCGCCATCTGACAATCCGGCAAAGTCAGCGTGGCCACCTCCAGTGATTCCGACAATGCTGTCTGCTGTTCCGGCTGCGTCCGTGCAGACTTAACATGCTCTGCCTTGCCGCCACTTGCCGGATGCGCATCCGTACGCGACTTGTCCGTGTCCTGCGTAAGGCCAGGCGTCGGCATGCTTTCGCACTTGTCTTCCGACAAGGCATGCAAAGCGCACAAACGCAATAATAACATCTCGCTGCCGACCGTTTCATCGACCAGATGCAAATCGCGCAGGCCATGCAGCAACACCTGATAACGCAGATCCAGCCAGGTCAGTGTCATGGCAGGAAGCTGCTGTTCCAGCCACTGGCGATGCGCTGTATCCGCTTCTTCCTGCAATAATGCGCCATCTACCTTCAGGCATGCCAGCTGATGCCATAACATGGCCAGCGATTGCAGCAGCGTGCGTGGCACTTGGCCACCCTGCAACGCATCGCGTAACAGTTGCACAGCCTGGCATCCATCACCGGCAAAGATGGCTTCCGACAGACGGCAGGAAAGCTGCCTGCCAACCAGTCCCAGTGCACGCTGTACATCCTCCAGCGTCAGACCGCTATCGGCATAGGCCAGCACCCGCTCGGTCAGCGACAGCGCATCGCGCACGCTGCCATCGGCCGCTTGGGCGATTTCCGTCAGTGCAGTCGCCTCACAGTCGATATTTTCCGTCTGCAGCACATATTCAAGATACTGGCGGATTTCCGTCGTCCCCAGCCGTCGCAAATCAAAACGCTGGCACCGTGAACGTACGGTAAGCGGTAGCTTTTCCGCCTCGGTTGTGGCCAGAATAAACATCACATTGGCAGGCGGCTCTTCCAGTGTTTTCAGCAGCGCATTGAATGCACTCCTGGACAACATATGCGCCTCATCGATGATGAACACCTTGCAGGACAGGTTATTCGGCGGGTAGCGCACACCATCCAGAATTTCGCGAATATCATCCACGCCGGTATGGCTGGCTGCATCCATTTCCTGCACATCGAAACTGGCACCATCCATAATGCTGCGACATGCGGTACATGTGCCGCATGGCTCGCCTTCTTTCGGTTGCTGACAATTCACGGCCATGGCCATGAGGCGGGCAATCGTGGTCTTGCCAACACCGCGGATACCGCAAAACAGATAGGCATGCGCCAGTTTGCCGGCACTCAGAGCATTGCGAATGGTACGTACCACCACGTCCTGGCCGACAAGATCGGAAAATGTGCGAGGCCGCCAGCGGCGGGCAAGAACCAGATATGACATCGAGTCGACTCTACAAATTGGTCTGCTGACAACAAGAGCGGATCAACAAAAAAACTCCGCCAAAAGACGGAGTTTTTTTTCCAAAACAATGCCTGACTGCAAATCAGTCCAGACGCGTACGCTCTTCCTGCTCCTGCTCCTGTTTGCAGTCGATACACAGCGTCGTCACCGGACGCGCCTGCAAACGCTTCACGCTGATATTACCGCCACAGGATTCACAGATGCCGAATTCACCATCCTTGATACGGGTTAACGCCTGATTGATTTTACGGATCAGCTTTCTTTCGCGATCTTTGATACGCAGATCAAAACTGCGATCGGTTTCAACACTGGCCTGATCGGTCGGATCGGGAAAGGCACTTTGTTCCTGCTCATGCATGGCATGCATATTCTCATGCTGTCCCTGCTCCAGCTCATCGCGCCAAGCTGTTAATTGTTGTTCAAAATCAGCCAGTTGTTTCTTTGTTAACGGCATTGCTAAAACCTCCGACATAAGGCGGATCGATAAAGGCTCCGCACAAAAAGGCGCGAACCATAACGATTTGAGCCTTTAGTGTAAATCAACAGCGTTCAGACAGCAATCGGGAAAACGCGCGATGCCAGTCCTGCGCCAGAAGCGGCAATGAAGGCGACAACCCGTACGCCGCCAGCCTGTCCACGGCCAGCCCCGTACCGCAAGGGTTGATGGCCGCAAACCAGCGGACATCCACATCGACATTCAGCGCCATGCCATGATAGGCCACGCCGCGCTGCACGCGCACGCCCAGCGCGGCAATTTTGCCCTGCGCCGTCCACACACCCGGAAAGCCTTCCCTACGATGCGCATCCACCCCCAACGACTGCAGCAGGTCAATACAGGATTGCTCCAGCAAACACACATAGGCCTTCACGCCCAGGCCGCGCCGACGCAGATGAATCACCGGATAGAGCATCAACTGCCCCGGCCCGTGGAAGGTCGTTTCTCCGCCGCGATCCGTGCGTACAAACGGTGCCGGCAGCGCTTCCAGCAAGCGATTATCCACGCCGCGTCTACCCGTCGTATAGACCGGCTCATGCTCGCAGCTCCAGACCACCTCTTCGCCACGCCCAGCAACGTCCTCGGCTCGCAGAACAAGCTTTCGCCACATCACATCATAGGCCATGCGCCCCAGCCAGAAGCCCTCCGACTTCAATACTTCTGCAGTGATGGCTCCACCTCGTCGGCCCAGCGCAGAATGCCACCCTGCAAATTGCGTACGCGCTCATAACCTTTCGATTTCAGCAGGGCCACGGCCTGGGCAGAACGTCCGCCCATCTTGCAATAGACCACCACATCCTGATCCCGTGGCACTTCAGTATAACGCTGCGGCAACTGCCCCAGCGGAATCGCCAGGCTGTCGGCAAGGCTGCATATCTCCCGCTCGAACGGCTCGCGCACATCCAGCACGAACAATTGCGGATTACGCTGACATTCCTGCTGTAACTGCAGCGGCGTCATCTCATCCTCCTGCTCTTCCTGTTCCGTTGGCGGCAGACCACAAAACTGTTCATATTCCATAACATCATCGATACATGCATGCTCTCCGCACAGCGGACAGGTTGGATCACGATGCAAGCGCACTTCGCGAAAACGCATCTCCAGCGCATCGTAAAGCAGCAGTCGCCCGCTCAGCGTGGTTCCCTGTTGCAAAATGATCTTAATAGCCTCTGTAGCCTGGATCACCCCGATAACACCGGGCAATACGCCCAGCACACCGCCTTCGGCACAGGATGGTGCCATGCCAGGTGGCGGCGGCTCCGGGTACAAACAACGATAGCATGGGCCCTGCTGATAATTGAACACGGTTGCCTGTCCCTCGAACTGGAAAATCGATGCGTAAATCAGTGGCTTGCCTTCTAGCACGCAGGCATCATTAACCAGATAACGGGTTGGAAAATTATCCGTGCCGTCGATAACGAGATCATAGCCCCTCACAATATCGCGCACATTATCCTGCCGTATGCCCTTGCCGTGCAGTTCCACCTGCACATGGGGATTGATCGCCAGCAGTGAATCCCGTGCCGATTCCACCTTGGGGCGTCCAATATCGGAGGTGGCATGGGCAATCTGACGCTGCAAATTGGATTCATCGACCACATCGAAATCTACCAGTCCGATCGTCCCCACCCCTGCAGCGGACAGATACAATGCAATCGGACTGCCCAGACCGCCCGTGCCAACGCACAACACGCGGGCCTGCTTCAGCTTTTGCTGTCCTTCAAGCCCCACCTGTGGCAAAATAATATGCCGATTGAATCTCGCCAGTTCCTCAGGCGACAGTATTCCGGACATGTTTATACTCCCAATGTTTCGTACAAAGTGGCGACACCTTCCGGCTGACACAGCAACAGCACATCGCAGCCTGCAGCCAATGCGGCATCGGCGGCGGATAACACATCATCGCCCACACCTTTCATGCACAGGTCATCGCTCCAGATATGGCCGCCGAAGCCCATCTGTTCACGCAACACCTGCTGCAGCCAGAATGGGGACAGGGTCGCCACATGATCTTCCACGGCATCATAAATCACATGCGCCGTCATGATATGACGCAATCCTGCCTCGATCAGGCGGGCAAATGGCACGGCTTCGCGCAGGATTTGTTCCCTGCCAATATTCACGTGTGGAATGGCAATATGCGAATCGGCATCGGCCCGCCCATGCCCCGGGAAATGCTTGCCCACGGCCTCAATACCCGCATCGCGATATCCCCGCCAGACACAACCCGCCAGGTCGGCCACCACATCCACATCATCGCTATAGGCCCGGTTGCCGATAATCGCATCGCCTTCCGGCGCAAACACATCCAGCACCGGCGCGCAATTGTGGGTAAAGCCCAGTGCTTTCAGCGCCTCGCCTGTTTCCAGCGCATCGGTATAGGCTTCCACCCGTGCCTTCTGCGGATCATTTGCATACAACCTGCCATAATCATCAGCCTGCCTGCGTGCATTGAACGGCGGCCAGGGCATGCGATGCACGCGGCCGCCTTCTTCATCGATGGCCGACCATAATGGATTGCCGGTGCACTGACGCACCTCATCCAGCAAGGCCCGCACCTGTGCAGGGCTCTCGACATTGCGCGCAAACAGAATCACGCCTAGCGGCGGAAATGCCCGCAACAAAGCCTTCTCCCGTGCCGTCAACTGTGTCCCCTGCAAACCGATGATCATATAACGTTGCATCGCCAACTCCCTTAATCCTTTGCCATGCGCACATCCAGCCGATCACGCAGGGCATCACCCAGCAGATTGACAGCCATGACAATACTCAGCAACACCAGTCCCGGCCAGATGACCAGCAAGGGCTGCACCAGCATGACCCGTGTCCCTTCCCGAATCATCGTGCCCAGCGATGCCTGTGGCGGCTGCACACCCACACCGAGAAACGACAACCCGGCCTCGCCAATAATTACGGCAGCCAGCCCGAAACTGGCTTCCACCAGCAGCGGCGCAGCAATATTGGGCAGCAGATGCCGATATGCGATGACGGGTGCGGCCACGCCATTGCTGATGGCCGCCTGTACAAACGGCACCTGTTTCAATGCCAGTACCTGCCCGCGCGCCAGTCTGGCAAAGCCCACCCAGCCGACAGCAACCAGCGCCAGCACAAGATTCTCCACGCCCGGCCCGAGCATTGCCGCCAGGGCAATGGCCAGCAGAATGCCCGGAAACGATAATACAACATCCGCCAGCCGCATCAGCACATCATCCCACCAGCCGCCCAACCAGGCGGAAAACAGCCCCAGCGCAATACCAATGGCAGCACTGCCAATAACCACAGTCACCCCTACCATCAGCGACAACTGTAACCCTGCCGCCAGCCGTGCCAGCACATCGCGTCCAAGCCCGTCACAGCCCAGCCAGTGCTCACCGCTGATGCCGGCAAACACCCGCCGCAAATCCACCTGCAGCGCATCCTGCCCCGCCACTGCCGCCGCAACGATCACAAATGCAGACAGACCCAGACAGACAGCAATCAGGTAACGGGAAGATTTAGACAATGCTCACCTTTTTATCGCCACAGAGATCCACCCGTGGCATCGCAACGCCGGAACACATGCACCCAGACCAGTGCATCCTGCTGCCATTCCATGCCGCGATGCATGCGCAAAATCAGCTCGCGATAAGCCTGCAGGCTGGCATAGCCTTCGGCCTTGGCATCGGCATCACTCATATCTCCCAAACGCTGGCGCTTCAACTCAGTACATACGAACACTACTCCTTCCAGTTCAAACGTATCGCCCGGCCAGGCATAGACGCCATCGCGACGTTGCTCCGTTTTTTTGCCATCCAGTGCAGCCTGTACAAGCCGGGGATGACGGATCAGTCTGTCGATGGCACAGGTCTTTTCCGGCCAGGATGATGATGTCTGCTGTTTACTCATGCGTTTGACTCCCAAAAGCGGGCAGCATTATCAAAAGCCTCCCCGCTGGCAAGCACCTTGCTTCATGGACAACGAATGCTATGGTGATGTCACTGCAAACGATCAAAGGATGGATGAATGAGAAAACTCATGATTGTCTTTGCCGCCGGTTGCCTGGGTGCACTGGCCAACAGCCTGACTGTCTGGGCCTTCGGCCATTACGGCATCAGCGCATCGCTGCATGTACACATTACCCCCGATCTTTCGCCGCACTGGCTTTATCCGCGTATTGTCTGGGGTGGTATCTGGGGCATGCTGTTTGTGCTACCCATGCTGCAATCACGATGGCTGCTCAAAGGCACTGCACTCAGCCTTGCACCTACGGCCGTGCAATTGTTTGTTATTTTTCCCTTCATTGCACACAAAGGCATGGCAGGCCTTGAGCTGGGAACACTGACACCACTGCTGGTGCTGTTTTTCAACGTCGTCTGGGGCATCGTTACTGCCATGGCCATTCGTTTCGGCAAATAATGGACTACTGTCGCGCTTTGCTGCAGTCACACAACACCACAGGAGATGAAACATGAGCGATATTAACTGCGTGGATTACGGCCCTCTGGCCTCTCTCATCGGCGCATGGAAAGGCGACAGAGGAACGGATATTGCACCCGAACCCCAGGGTACGAAAGTCACACCCTATCACGAAACACTCACCTTCTCGGCCATCGGCGATGTCACCAATGCTGGCTCGCAAACACTGGCCGTGCTGCATTACCGGCAAATCGTACAGCGCAAGTCCGATCAGCAGATTTTTCATGATGAAACCGGCTACTGGATGTGGGATGCCGCCAATCAGACCGTCATGCATTCACTGACCATTCCGCGCGGCGTTTGCGTACTGGCTGGCGGCAACGCCCCGTCACAACTCGCATCTGACGGCAGTATCACACTGGAAGTTGCCGCTGCTGCGAATAATCCCGACTGGCAGATCATTCAATCACCGTTCATGCATGAGCAAGCCCGCACCACGGCATTCCATCATCACATTACGGTCAATGGCAACACGTTGCACTATGCAGAGACAACAACCGTGGATATCTATGGCAAAGTATTTGAACATACCGATGAAAACATTTTGCAACGGCACTAATTACCCGTGAGCACAAAAGAACCGAACATGCTTGAAGCCTTCATTCGGCAGGAATCGGCCAGCGGCATCCTGCTGATTCTGGCCACCATGCTGGCGCTGCTGCTGAGCAATTCAATGCTCTCTCCATTATATCAGTGGTTCCTGCACTTGCCGGTGGAAGTTCGCATTGGTGCGCTGCATCTGGATAAACATCTCTATCACTGGATCAATGACGGACTGATGGCCATTTTCTTTCTGCTCATTGGTCTGGAGGTTAAACGGGAAATATTGCAGGGTCATCTGTCCTCCATCGGCCAGATCGCCCTGCCTGGTCTCGCGGCAATCGGCGGCATGCTCATGCCAGCACTCATTTATCTGGCATTCAATCTCGATCAGCCTATCGCCGCCAATGGCTGGGCTATTCCTACAGCAACCGACATCGCATTTGCCCTGGCCATTCTATCCCTGCTCGGCAAACGGGTTCCCATATCGCTGAAAATTTTCCTCATGGCCCTGGCCATTATCGACGACCTGGGCGCCGTGATCATTATTGCCCTGTTCTATACCAACGATCTGTCCATGCTGTCAATCGCCATCGCCTGCACGGCTCTGGCCGTGCTAATGACATTCAACCTTCTGGGGGTCAGCAAAAAAGCGGCCTATTTCATCGTCGGCACCATTTTATGGGTCAGCGTCCTCAAATCGGGCGTACATGCAACACTGGCTGGCGTGGCTCTGGCATTTACCATTCCGTTGCATGCACAGGATGAATGCGGACAGCCTGTATCACCACTCAAGGAAATCGAACACGGCCTGCATTTCTGGGTCGCCTTTCTCATCTTGCCTTTGTTTGCCTTCGTCAATGCGGGCGTTGATATCACTGGCATTTCCCTTGATCAGATGTCCGGCTCCGTGCCACTGGGCATCATGCTCGGCCTGTTTCTCGGCAAACAGCTCGGCGTATTCAGCTTCAGCTGGCTGGCCATCAGACTGAAGCTGGCCCATCTGCCGGCAGGCAGCAACTGGCTGCAGCTTTACGGTGTGTCCGTACTCACCGGCATCGGCTTCACCATGAGCCTGTTTATTTCCTCGCTGGCTTTTGAAGACAGCTCCCTGTTCCAGTACACCGACAAGCTAGCCATTTTGCTCGCCTCCTTCATCTCCGGTACAGTCGGCTATCTGATACTGAAAACCTGCAAACCAGCGCCCTAGATCCCCTGGCTGCTGCGCTGCCTGGGGTCAAGCAGGATCGCCATGATATCGGCGAACATATTGGCCAGCACATAAAACATGGCGATCATCAATACACAACCCTGCACCAGCGGATAATTACGCTGTTGGATCGCTTCAATCGTCAGCATGCCCAGCCCCGGCCAGTCAAAGACCATTTCGGTAATCACGGCACCGCCAAGTACCGCCCCCATCTGCAGCGCAAACATGGTTACCAGTGGCACAGCCGCCAGACGTGCCGCATGGCGCCACCAGATGCGCCTTTCGGACAAACCGAAGGCCCGTGCCGTACGGCAGGCATCATGCGCAACAGCTTCCAGCCAGGAGGAACGGGCCATACGCGAAAGGATGGCCGCCAGTGCCGTACCCAGCGTAATGGCCGGCAGGATGATACTGCCCGGTTGTTCCATGCCCGATACCGGCAACCAGCCCAGCATGACGGCAAACACCAGCATCAGCATGGGACCCAGCCAGAAGTTGGGGATGGATACCCCCAGCAAGGACACGCCCATGGCCCATGCATCCTGTTGCCGTCCGGCATGACGTGCTGCCCAATAGCCCAGCGGAATGGCCATCACCAGTGCAAACAGCAGACTGACCGCGGCCAGTTGCAGCGTTGCCGGCAAACGCTCAACAATCAGGGTCAGCACATCACGCTGATCGAGCAGGCTCTGCCCCCAGTTACCCTGCAGCAGACCCTGCACATAAAGCCCGTATTGCTGCCATAGCGGACGATCCAGATGCAAGGCATGTCGCAAAGCTTCACGATCCGCCGGCATCGCCGTTTCACCAAGCAAGGCATCCACCGGGTCGCCCGGCACCAGATGCAGCAGGAAAAACACGACCGTCACCACACCCAGCAATGTCGGAACCGTTTGCAACACACGCCTGAGCACCAATCGGACAATCATGCTGCGATGCTAACCCGATTTCATATCATAACCCACGATCAATGCACATGCCTGTCAATTCAACTTGCTTTAAACAGACAGTAGCAGCAGCCTGCGCTCATGTCAGAACAACGCTTTGATCAGGATGAAATTGCCAAATTCGAGGCCATGGCCGAGGAATGGTGGGATCCAAAAGGTAAATTCAAGCCACTGCATCAAATCAACCCCTTGCGACTGGATTATATCGCCGATACTGCCACGCTGCCTGGTGCCATGGTACTGGACGTCGGCTGTGGCGGTGGCCTGCTGGCAGAAGGCATGGCAGGGCACGGCGCGCATGTAACCGGTATTGATCGCTCCCCGCGCGCGCTCGGTGTTGCACGCACGCATGCCGAACAGGCCGGTGTGACCGTGCAATACGAAGAAAACGATGCCGAAACCTGGGCTGAATCGCATGCCGAACATTACGATATCGTTACCTGTCTGGAAGTACTGGAGCATGTGCCCGATGTCGAAGGCACCGTAGCGGCCTGTGCTTCCATGCTGAAACCCGGCGGCCATTTCTTTTTTGCTACGCTGAATCGTACGCCCAAAGCCTATCTCAAAGCCATTATCGGTGCCGAATATATTCTCGGCTGGCTGCCCAAGGGTACACATGAGTATGCCAAATTCATTCGTCCCTCGGAAATGCATCAGGCACTGCGTCAGGCCGGGCTGAACATGCAGGCATTGCATGGCATGAGCTATTCCATACTGGCTGACCGTTTCAGTCTGTCCGGCGATCTCTCCGTCAATTATCTTGGTGTGGCCGTCAAACCCTGAAACGCATGCCAGGCCGCATTGTCACTTTATCCATCGCAGTCATGCTGTGGCTGTATGGCTCCATGCCTGCAATCGCAGCCGGCATGGATATTATTGCCGATGAACTGACACGCACGGCTGACGGCATCGTGGTCGCAAAGGGATCGGTCATCATCGAACAGCGTGCTTTCCGTACAATCGAACAATTGCACATCAGCGGCCAGCAACAGGCCACAGCCTCATTCATGCTGAAACTGGTCAAGGCCAGAAAAACGACCACCGAACAGCGACAACTGGTCTTCGCACAACGCCATGGTCACTGGCGGATCGTCCGCGACAGCAAGTCTGCATCGGCTGCAACTGCAGACACCACACAGGCAAACCATACGTGGTCAAAAAAAACGATTACCGGACTGGTCGAAACATGGCGAACATCCTGGAATCGTCACGACAAGCAAACCTTTGTATCGCTCTACGACGAACAGGCTTTCCCGGCCGAATACACACAACGCGAACAGTGGCTTAAAGCACTGGAAACGCAGTTTGCGGCAGCACCTGAACGCAGCCTGCATGCCGATGAGGTTCGCTATGACCCGCAACACCATCGCATCACGGCAAACGGACATGTACGCATGCACTCAAGAGACGGACGCATCGAGGCATCATCCGTCGATATCGACAGTGAATCGCAACTGGGCACGATTGCCGAAGCTACTGTCTTCCTGCCCGGCGGAGAACGCCTGCATGCAAGCAAAGCCAGACGCATCAGTGCACATGAACTGGAAGCTTCCGATGTGAGCTTCACTGCCTGCCCTGTCGATGACGAAGCATGGACCCTGAAAGCTGAACACGCCCTGCTCAATGACGAGCGCGGGGTGTTTCAGGCGCGCAATGCCTCCTTCCGCTGGATGGGTGTCACGGTAGCCTACCTGCCATGGTGGCGGCAAGCCTACAAACGCCAGTCCGGTTTTCTGATGCCGGATGTTGGCAGCGGACGCCGTCGCGGCACGGAAATCGCCATTCCCTATTATTTTGCACCTGCCGATAACTGGGATGCGACATTAATGCCTCGCTGGATGAGTGCGCGAGGCATCATGGGTACGGGAGAATTCCGCCATATTGCCCGTAACGACAGGGAAGAGATTACCCTGGAAGGCATCCATGACACGCTGACAGGAGGCAATCGCAGCAGAATTCAGGGCGATATTGACTGGACATTGCCCAAAGACATGCGCTTTAATATCAAAGCTGATCACGTCAGCGATCACGATTATCTGGCGGACTTCGGCCGCGATGCCGATGTATCCCGATCATTTCTGTCCAGTCAGGCCGCCCTTTCCCAAGGCTTCCAGTATGGCGACTGGACCCTGATGGCCATGCATCAACAGGATCTTCGCTTGACGAGCAATGCCTCAGTTGCCCAGATTCTGCCGCGGCTAGAAAGCCGGTTTGTCTATCCGGCCTCAAACTGGCTCAACATCCATTTTGATCAGCAAACCACCTTATTCAAACGAAAAGCAGGAGTGGAAGGCTGGCGTATCGACCTGGAGCCCTATGTCGAACTGCCCGGAGAATGGTTTGATGGCGGTATCAACGCCCTGCTCCATGCCGGCTTCCGTAGTACGCAATATCGCCTGACACAAACGGCAAACCGTCGTCTGGCCCATAACAGCCCGAATCTCAGCATGGAAGTACGCAGCACCTTTGAACATATCAGCGACAATCACCAATTCAGACACGCCATTATACCCGTGCTTCGCTATGACTGGGCCAATGCCCCCGATCAGACCGGGGATCCCAATTTCGATTCGGCGTTCGGCAAGCTAAACTGGAGCAATCTGCTCTCCGGCAACCGTTTTTCGGGCCATGACCGTATTGAAAAAACCAACCGCATCACATTCATGCTGGAAAACCTGCTGCAACAAAAAGATGATATCAGCAGCCATGACCTGTTCCGCTTCGGCATTGGCGCCAGTTATAATTTCAACCGCCAGCGGATCGACAGTACACTTCAGAAAGCGCCGATTCGCCCGTTTTCCAATCTTCTGGCCAATCTGACATGGACACCATTCCGGTCACTAAGCCTGAACGGAGAGGCTCTGTTCAACCCCTATGAGCGCTATATGGCCACCGACAGTATCAGTGCCCGCTGGCACGATGAACACCATATGCTCGATATCGCCTATCGGGAAACGGATAAACGCTATGCTCAGGCAACCCGATTATTCGATATCAATGCCAGTAGTGATTTTGCATCGCGCTGGACGGTGCACGGACGCTGGCAATACGACACCATTCTGAAACTGACACAACAGGCCAGCGTGGGCGTTCGCTACAACCATGCCTGCTGGAATATCGCAGTGGAAGGTTACCGCAACAATCGTCGCAGCGGCACAACCAACAACAGCGATTTCGGCTTCCATATCTTGCTAGGCTTCAAGGGTCTGGGTAGCGTCGGTTCCTGATCAACCCTTTAACTATCATGATACGTCCGGAGGATCCATGCAGTTTATTCTGATTGCGCTCGCCATGAGTATGGCAGGCATACAGGCTTATGCTGAGCCCATTGACTCACTTGCCGCAGTCGTTAACAACGAAGCCGTTTCCTGTTATGAAATCAGCGAAGCCGCACAACAGGCATACAGCCAGATGCAACAGGCTGGTGCCGAACGCCTGCCGGAAAAATCATTGCTGTTCAAACGCATTCTGGATGAAAAAATCACCAAGGTTCTGCAATTGCAGGAGGCAAAAAAACTGGACATCAAAGTCAGTGCCGATGAAATCGGTAATGCCATTGCCAATGTCGAAGAGCGCAATCATCTTCTGCCGGGGCAATTGCAGGAAGCGCTGCGCATGCAGGGCATTGACTTTGAAAGCTACAAAAACAAACTCAAAGAACAACTCCTGATCAGCAAACTGGTCAATATTGCAGTGCGTTCCAAACTACAGGTCAGCACCGAATCCATGCGGGAATACTACCGCAAACATCTGGCCAAACCGAAACCTGTACGCGAAGTCAGGCTGGCCCAGATTTTCCTTGCCTTACCGCCCGACCCTTCACCGAAGCAGGTTGCCGAAGTACGTGCCAAAGCCCAGGCCATCTATCAACGGCTGAAAAACGGTGAGGATTTCACCCAGCTTGCGCGCCTGCTTTCCGAATCACCGGACAGCGCCAAGGGCGGCGAGATCGGCTGGTTCTTTTCCGGTGCCATCAACCCGCGCTTTGAACCCGTCATGCGTCTGCCCGTGCAGGCATTCTCGGAGCCCATTCGTTCGCCATCCGGCTACATCATTATGAAAGTTCTGGAAGAACGCTGGCACCAGCCGGAAAACATGGGCAAAAGTTATGATGAAGTGCATGCACGTCATATCCTGCTCAAACTCTCGCCATCGGCCAGCGCCGCAGAGGAGGCCATGGTACGTCAACAGGCAGAGCAGTTGGCGGAAGAGCTGCAGGATGCCGATGATGAAGAATTTGCCACCCGGGCCAGAGAGGTTTCTCAGGGACCCAGTGCACAAAAGGGAGGCGACCTGGGCTGGTTCAAGCGCGGCCAGATGGTCGCAGCCTTTGAGCAAGCGGCCTTTTCCCTGCCAGCCGGTGCTACCAGCAAACCTGTGCGCACACCTTTCGGCTACCATATTATTCGCGTGGTTGAACGGCATCACATTGATCCCAATTCCTTTGAAGCGCATAAAGATCGCATCAATCAATTGTTGCTCAATGCCGAAATGCAGGATCAGCTGCCGCGCTGGGTCAACAGCCTGAAAGCCAAGGCGAATATTCGCACGTTCCAGTGCCCGGATGTGTTTCTGTCCATGGATATCCGTTCCGCCGCAGTGAACCGTCCGTCGACCGAAGTCATGATGTTGCTGGAAGCATGGCGCAAGGCTTGGGAAAATCAGCGTATCGATCAGTATCTGTCCTTTTACAGCAGTCATTTTGTGCCGGAAAAACGTTTCGGTTCACGCAGCAACTGGGAGAAACGCAAGCGTGCCCTGATTGGCAATAAAAAATACATCCATATCACGCTGTCCGACTTCGAGGTCATCAGCGTCACCGACCAGCGCATCGAATTGCGATTCAAACAGCGTTATGAATCCAACACATTCAAAGATGAGAAGAAAAAATCCATGGTGCTGGAACGCGAGGGTGATAACTGGAAAATTGTGCGTGAGTTTATTTGACCGGAGCTGTCACTAAATCGATGAATAGCATCCTATTAACCGTCGGTGAACCGGCCGGTATCGGTCCTGACTGTATCCTGCGGGCATGGCAGGATGATGCCAACCTGTTTGATGATGTCATCATCGTTGCACCGGCCTGCTGGCTGAGAACGCGTGCTGCAGAAATCGGCATTGCCGTTCACATCAGCGAGCATTCCTGTCTGCCATCCCGGGCAGACGGCGATCTGCATTGCTGGAATCCGCTACCGCAACATAAAGGCACAACAGTCCTCGCGGGCAAGCCTGCTCCGGCAACAGCGGCTGCCGTCATTGACTGCATCCGTCAGGCAGCGCAAAGCTGCCTGCGCCACGAGGCTGCGGCCATGGTCACCGCACCGATCGAAAAAGCCGTGCTACGTGATGCAGGCTTCCGTTTTCCGGGACACACCGAATTTCTTGCCGCACTGGCTGGTGATGTGCCGTTTGCCATGATGCTGGCCTCCGATCGGTTGCGCATCGCCCTGTTAACCACACATGTTGCACTGCAGGATGCTCCCGCGCTGTTAACAACCGCAAACAGCCTGCAGGTTATCAGGATCGTGCAACATGATCTGCAAAAGCGATTCGGCATCGACAAACCGCGCCTGGCCCTGTGCGCACTGAATCCACATGCCGGCGAACAGGGACATTTCGGCGAACAGGAACGTACCATCCTGCAACCTGCCGTTGAGCAGGCCCGACAGGCAGGTATCGATATCGCCGGGCCCATTGCTGCCGATACCGCTTTCTCGCCAGCCATACGCACGCAATTCGATACCATCATCTGTTGCTATCATGATCAGGGGTTGATTCCGCTGAAAACACTCAGTTTTGGTGAAGCTGTGAACATTACGCTCGGCCTGCCGTTTATCCGCACCAGCGTCGACCACGGCACAGCACTGGACAAGGTTGGCAGCTCTGAAGTTTCTCACTCCAGCCTCGCCGCAGCCATCACCATGGCCAGGGACATGGCCGCAAGGCAGACCGCATGAGCGAGCTGACCGGCAAACTGCTGATCGCCTCACCCTCGCTACAGGATGTCAATTTCCGACGCAGCGTCGTGCTCGTTTGCCAGCATGATGAAGAAGGTTGCATGGGTCTGATCGTCAATCGTCCCAAACCACTGACCGTGCATGAAGTCCTGCATGATCTGGATATTCCCGAATGCGGACCCGATAGAGAGCGAGGCCAGTTACATAGCCGACATGTCTACGATGGCGGTCCGGTGGATGTCATTCGCGGATTCATCCTGCACGATGCCTGGCATGTCTACGAATCCACGATGGTGGTCAACGATGAACTCAATCTTACCGCTTCGCGCGATATTCTCGAAGCCATCGGCCATGGCGAAGGGCCGGAACATTATCTGATGATGCTCGGTTATGCTGGCTGGGGCAAGGGACAACTGGAACATGAGCTGCTGCAAAATGACTGGCTCATTGCACCGGCTTCCCCGCGCATCCTGTTCCAGGAAAAAGCAGACCATCGCTGGGAATTCGGTATCCGCTGCATGGGTATTGATCCGGCGCACCTTTCCGATCAGTTTGGTCATGCATGACAGGAGGTTCCACATGCAATTCCTGATTGTTTATCATTCCGATTACGGCAGCACCGAAAAGCTGGCGCAGGCCATTGCCGCTGGTGCGTCGGCGGCAGTCCCCACAGCCGACGTCACCCTGCAACAGGCGCAGCAAACCGACCTCAATGATCTGCTTGCCGCCGACGTGCTGGTTTTCGGCACACCCGTTCATATGGGCTCGATGTGCTGGCAAATGAAACAACTCATTGATAACAGCGCCAAGTTATGGATGGAAGGCACACTGGAAGGCAAAATCGGTGCCGCCTTTGTCACCGGCGGCGGTTTCGGCGGTAGCGGCGGTGGTGCGGAGCAAACACTGATCGCCCTGCATTCCAATTTTCTCGAACATGGCATGATCACGGTCGGTTTTCCCAAATCACTGCCCGGCTATGCCGATGGTGGCCTGCAATGGGGCGTCTGTGCCCGCACCGGCAATCATGAAGGCATACCTGCCGGCATCCATGATGCCGCGCTTGTCGCCGGTCGCAGCTATGGCATGCACGTCGCAACCATCGCCAGCACAATACTGGCCGCTAAGGGCTAACTGCGATTAAAAAATTCCAGCCAGGCTTGATCCTGCTCCGCCCCTACACGACTCCAGCAGGCATACGGCATGTCGATATTACGCGTCATCGCAATCGGAGCCTGCAGCACAATGGCCAGCAGCATGCGCAGGGAACCGGAGTGCGCAATCAGCAACACATGCTGCCCGGCATATTGTTCGATGCATGACTGCCACCATTGCTGCAGTCGCTGTCGCAGTTCCTCCGGCGATTCACCACCCGGCGGGCGCATGCCACTCGGGTCCCTGCGCCAGCGCTCCAGCATGCCCGGCCATTGTTGCCGAATTTCCGCAGCAGTTTGGCCTTCCCAATCACCATAATGCATCTCCATGACGCGCGGCTCGATGATGCAGGGAATCTCCCTTACCGCAGCCCATTGCGTCGCTGGATCGGCACAACGTTGCAAAGGTGAAGTGACAATCACATCAATATCATCACGGACACGTTGCCAGACTCGCTCCATTTGCCGATAACCCTCTGCTGTCAGTGGATCATCCACGCAACCGCGATAGCGCACGCCTCCTTCCAGTTCGCCATGTCTGAGCAAATCGACGGTAATCACAAGACCTCCTGCCATACCAATAGCGCTGCAATGGTGTTGCAGACACAAAAATACGCTAAAGTTGCCGCTGAACGAACACAAGGATGGCTGGCCGTGATGAACGATTTTGACCCCAATGACCCATACCATATCGAATGCATGCAACATGTACGCGGCTTGCTTGAGTATATCGGAGAGGATCCCGAACGCGAAGGCCTGCAGGAAACACCGGCCCGCGTACTGGCCGCCATGCAGGAACACTTCGCCGGTTATCGGGAAGACCCGCGCGAACATCTGGAAAAAACCTTCGAGGAAGTCGAAGGCTATGACGAAGTCGTACTGGTCTCGGATATCGACGTGCACAGCCATTGCGAACACCATCTGGTACCGTTCGTCGGCAAGGCACATGTGGCCTATATTCCGCGCGACCGCGTGGTCGGCTTATCCAAACTGGCGCGCGTCGTCGAAGGCTATGCCAAACGACTGCAGGTGCAGGAAAAACTAACCATGCAAATCGCCAACGCCATTGAAGAGGTGCTTGCCCCGAAAGGCGTGGCTGTCATTATCCAGTGTCAGCATTTCTGCATGTGTCACCGCGGCATCCACAAGCCCAATGCCTGGACCACGACATCCAAACTGACCGGTGCTTTCATGAAGAACCCGTCATCCAGACTGGAACTGTTTCAGCTGATCGGCATGGACAAAAACGCGCGCTAGCGCGCCATACAACACTGCTTGCTTTTGCGACCACTGCCACAGGGACAGCGCTCGTTACGCCCCACTGTTGTGATCTGGCAATCTCCGTCAACGTAATACCAGCGTCCTGCGGCGCGCACAAAACGGCTGCGCTCACATAAACGCATGCATTTGCCATGCTCAATAAACGCCGCCTCGAAGTTTACCTCGCCCTGCACATCGTGCGCAGTACCCTGACGCGTGGCCATGATTTTCATGCCCAGCCAGCGCACGCCGGGTGACAAAGTCAATGTCGCCGGGCGGGTATCGGCATACCAGCTTTGCAGCAGGTAATCACTGCGACCCAATACATAGGCCGTATAACGTGAACGCATAAGCGCCTCGGCCGTCTGTGCCGGTGTATCCTCGATATATGGCCGGCAGCAATGATCAAACGACATTTCCGACCCACAGGGACAAGCAGTATATGCATCCATCATGACGAATCAGACCCAATATCCAGCAAAATATGCGATGCAATCTCGTCTTCCGGCACATCAACTTCGCTGACGCAGGCATGACGCATGGAAATGCCAGCAGCATGCACCGATTCCGCATCACCGGAACGCAACGGATGCCAGACCGGCAACGGTTTACCCTCGAAACGCAGACGATAGGCACAGCTTACAGGTAGCCAGGCAAACTGTTCAGCCGTAAAAGTCCGAATGCGCATGCAACCGGGCACTTCCTGCGCACGGCGGGCATAATTTGTACAACGGCACGTCTGTGCATCGAACAGACGACAGGCCACGTCCGTATAAAACATCTCGCCACTGTCCTCGTCCTGAAACTTGTGCATACAGCACAGACCACAGCCGTCACACAGCAATTCCCATTGCTGATCATCCAGATCCGCCAGCGGCTGCTGCCAGAATGTCATGGTAATACTCCGACCATGCACATCAGAGCATCTTATCATAGATGCGCATTTCACGTCTGTAGCCCCGCTCCTCTTCTTCATGGCGATCGAGCATGACCAGCTGTTCAGGGGAAATGGCGAAAATCACTCCCTGCACCTGATCACAGACATCCATCGTTTGCCAGGCAACGCGCTGCTGCAGGACATATTCGGACCATAGGCAAAATACAGCGATTCCGACATTGTTCAGTTTCCGCCAGCCAATATTTCGCGTTTTTCTTCCAGTGTCTGCCAGCGTTCATAGGCAGAGGCAAGCTGCGTTTCCAGTTCGGCCAGACGCTGCTGATCATGCAGGAAAGCTTCGGCATTCGTCGTGAAATAGTCAGGTGCACAAAACCGCGTCTCAATCTCCGCCTTTTCCGCTTCCATCTGCTCAATTGCAGCCGGAAGGGCATCCAGTTCCCGCTGTTCATGGTAGGATAATTTAAACTGTTTTTTTGCTATTTTCGCATGCGCTACACCTTCACGCAACCGTTTTACGATCGTTTGCTCCGCCTGTTGTTCCTGCTGGCGCTCCTTCCAGGCCTGATAATCGGAATAGCCGCCCTCAATGGGCACAATCAGGCCGTCGCCTTCAAAGGCCAGCACGCGCGAAGCCACACGATCCATAAACGCCCGGTCATGACTGACCAGAATGACCGTACCCTCATAGCGCGCCAGCGCCTGCTCCAGCACCACCAGCGTACCAATATCCAGGTCGTTGGTCGGTTCATCAAGCACCAGCAAATTGGCCGGCTCCAGCAACAGTTTGGCCAGCATCAAACGCCCGCGCTCACCACCGGAGAGGGCCGCCACCCGGCTGTTCATACGCTCCTTGTCAAACAGAAAATCCTGCATATAAGACACAACATGACGCGGCTCATGGCCGCCGATATGCACATAATTGCCGCCATCGGGCAACAAGATATCCTTCAGTTTTGCCTGCGGGTTCAGTTCCCGCATCTGCGTCAGAAATGCCGGTGCCAGACGCACGCCGTGGCGTACCCTACCCTCGGCCGGTTTCATCTCTCCCAGCAGAATGCGCAATAACGTCGTTTTGCCAATGCCGTTGGGACCAATCAGCCCCACCCGATCACCGGCCATGATCTTGTGACTGAAATGGCGTACAATCGAAATATCGCCGAAATGATGCGAAATATCGATGGCCTCCATGTGCATCTTGCCCGGCTTGATGCCACAGGCCACGCGCAAATCCACACTGCCTCCACGCAAACGTCTGGCCGCGCGCTGTTTGCGCAGTTCTTCCAGCGCCCGCACACGGCCCTCATTTCGCCTGCGCCGGGCCGGAATCCCCTTGCGAATCCAGCGTTCCTCGCCGGCAAGCAGTTTGTCGAACTTGCGATGCTGCGTGCTTTCCAGCGCCAGCATCTCGGCCTTTTTCTCCAGATATTCGGCATAATTGCAGACAAAGTGCGTCAGACGGCCGCGATCAAGTTCAACGATTTCTTCCGCGACGGCATCGAGAAAATAACGGTCATGGGTAATAAATACGACTGCACCCGGGAAATCGGCCACGAAATCTTCCAGCCATTCAATCGAGGCAATATCCAGATGATTGGTCGGCTCATCGAGCAGTAACACATCCGGTTCTGCCACCACGCTACGCGCCAGCGCCACGCGCCGCAGCCAGCCACCGGAGAGTTCACCGACATCACGGTCGGCTTCCAGCTTCAGCCGCGAAATCGCTGATTCGATACGATTGTTCAGCTGCCATGCACCGACGCGCTCCAGTTCAGCCTGCAATGCATCCACCCGCTGCAACTGTCGCTCATGCTGACTTGCCTCCAGTTGCTGCAGGGCATCGTGATAGCTTTCAAGCAAACCGGCAATCTCACCCAGGCCTTCGGCAACCACATGAAACACCGTCCGACCGGCCTCGAAGTGCGGATCCTGCGGCAAATAGGCCACGCGCATGCCCTTGCGCAGCGTCACTTCACCGGCATCCGGGGCCATCAGGCCGGACATGATTTTGAGTAACGTCGATTTGCCCTCCCCGTTCCGGCCGATCAAGCCGATGCGCACACCGCGCTGTACACTCAGGGAAACATCATCAAGCAGCACCTGCGGGCCGAATGCCTTGTGCAAGTGATTCAGGGTCATCAATGGCATGGCGTCATGCTACGCCACTTGTCATGAAGTGACAGCCACGAAAGTTTATGTGTCGTCTTTCTCCGGCAACAGTCCCTGCACGAAATCCTGGCCATCGAACGGCATCAGATCTTCCAGCGTCTCGCCCACACCGACATAGCGAATCGGCAGGCTGAAACGCGAACTTAATTGCAGCACAATGCCGCCCTTGGCCGTGCCATCCAGCTTGGTCACGATCAATCCGGTCGTACCGGCCACCTCACGAAACTTTTCCACCTGCGTGATAGCATTCTGGCCAGTACCGCCATCAACCACCTGCCAGACTTCATGGGGTGCATCGATGCAAGCCTTGCCGATAACGCGGCGTACCTTGGCCAGTTCATCCATCAGACCACGATCGGTCTGTACACGTCCGGCGGTATCCACAATAACCACATCGTAATCGCGAGCCATGCCGCGCTGCACGGTATCGAATGCCACGGCTGCAGGATCAGCACCGGCATGCTGCCGCACCAGATCGGCACCGGCCCGTTCCACCCATACGGCCAGCTGATCCACTGCTGCAGCGCGGAAAGTATCGGCCGCACCGACCACAACCCGTTTGCCCTGTTGGCGATACATCGTCGCCAGCTTGCCAATCGTTGTCGTTTTGCCGGTACCATTCACACCGACCACCAGCAGTACGAACGGCACCTGTTCCGGTGCATGCACAGGCGCCTCTGCCGGCAACATGGCCAGCATCGCCTCACGCAATGCGTCAACGGCATCGAGCTTCGACCTCTTTGCCCTGGCAATTAGTTCGCCGGCCAACACCGGACCGCAATCAGCCATCACCAGGCTGTCTTCAATATCCATCCATTCGCTTTCCGAAAGCTGTTCAGCCTTGCCGCCCGGAATCAGTTGTGCCAGCCCTTCGCGACTTTTGCTCAAACCTTTTTTCAGGCGCTGAAAAAACGAACTCATGATTCAACCGTCCTCATATCCATACTCCGACGACCAAGGCTGCAGCCTTCCGAAGCTACTGTCTATTCAGGGTTCTCTGAAGAAACCACGCGCGTTGTGGCGATGGCTGCTCCCAGGCACCCAACCACGGCACCGCCAAACAGCATTGGCAATAGCAGGACCAGAAGGTGCATGTTCACCCCCATATTATGCAGCCATTCCGAACCGAGCCAGAGCACAGGCCATAGCAACAACCAGGCAGCAACGCCTGCGCCCGCCCCCATTGCCACGCCTTCCAGTATGAACGGCATACGCACAAACCATTCCCGGGCTCCAAGCAATCGCATCAGATGAATTTCATCAGCGCGAGCCAGCAGCGTCATGCGCAGGGTATTGGAGATAATCAGCATCATGGCCAGGGCCAAAACCAGCGAGGCGAACATGGCCAGTGTCTGAAGCTGGTCCAGCCAGCGATGTGCCTGTGCCAGGCTGATCTCGCTTTCGTTGACTTCGGCCATATTGCGATGCGCCGCATCGCGGATATCGCCAAACAGGAAGTCATGTCCTTCCGGCTGCACCGACAACTGGAATGTCAGCGGCAGTCGGTCGCGCAATTCGTGCGTACCCAGACCGATATCGCCCATCCATTCGTTCATCCAGCGCGCGGCCTCTTCCCGTGAAATCTGTGTCACCTCTGTGACGCCTTCGATATCTGTCAGATCACGCTGTAATTGTTCAGCCTGCTGACTGTTGTCAGCATTCAGATAAACATGCACACGGATATCGTTTTTCCAGCTGCCCACCCACTGATTCGCACCCTGCAGACCCAGCCATAGCATACCGACGGTCCATAACGCCACGCAGACAATGACCGCTGCCAGGAACTGATGAATACCAAACGGCGGCAAATGAAAACCACCGGGCAAGCGCAGGCGAACCTGTTCGGGGATATCGTTCATGCGTCAAACCCCACCAGCGAGCCGGCATGCAGTTGCACCACCCGCCCGGGATGCGACTCCAGCAGATGCAGATCATGCGTGGACATGATCACGGTTGTACCCTGTTTATTTAATCCGACCAGATAATCCAGCACGCGCCTGGCCGTATCGATATCCAGATTGCCCGTCGGCTCGTCAGCCAACAACAAGGGGGGATTGGCCGTCATGGCCCGGGCAATGGCCACGCGCTGCTGTTCACCGCCGGATAGAGCTTCCGGAAACGACCATAACCGGTCTGCCAGGCCAACATATTCCAGCACCTTGCGCACACGCGGAATCAACCGCCCCGTTTCCCAACCCTGTACACGCAGAGGCAATGCCACATTTTCAAACACGGTACGCGAAAACAACAACTTGTGATCCTGAAACACGATACCGGTACGTTGGCGAATCTCCCGTATTTTGGCCTCGCGGGCCTCACGCATATTCAGCCCCTGCACCATCATCTGACCCGACGTCGGCCGCACACCGCCATAGAGCAGACGTAACAACGATGATTTTCCGGCACCGCTCTCGCCGGTCAGATAGACGAACTGGCCCGGAAAGATATCCAACGTCACACCGGAAAGTGCCGTTTTTCCGGTAGGATAGCGCAACATGACTTTTTGCATGGAAATCAGTGGACCGGTTTCGCTCATGCGCTAAAACGTAACTCCAAGCCCGGGGGATGTCATCATCTGTTATACCGGGAAAAGCGCCCTGCCGCGCCGGGCGTAGGAAACCATATGCTGCTGCAACAATCTAAGTCCCAATGCACCCTGATGTGCCGGATGCAGCAGGGTAAGCCTGTCATCGGCATCCCGCTCAATGACAAAGACTTCCAGCTGGCTGATACCCTGCAACAGGCGGTCGGTTTCCTCTTCACCCACCAGCCGCCGCCACATGCGCAGATCCGTTTCAATACGCTCGGGCAATACCTGACTGCGAGGCAATAATCGAAACAATGTCAGCCTGCGATGCTCGTTGGCCAATACTGAGCGGATACACAGACAAACACTGTCGTTCCCGATTTCAACGGCCTGACCCGCATCCCGCCATCCCTGCATCAATGATACAAAAAACGCCCGATGAAATGCATCGCAATGCTGCAGGAATTCCGACAACACGGGCACAGCCTGCTGTGACTCAGACATCGGCCTGCTGCAACAATACCACGGCCTGTGCAGCAATGCCTTCGCCCCGCCCGGCAAACCCCAAACGTTCGGTTGTCGTCGCCTTGATACTGACATTTTCTACCGCCAGTTGCATGATATCCGCCAGGCGTTCACGCATGGCCGGGATATACGAAGCCAGTTTCGGACGTTGTGCGATCACTGTCGCATCCACATTGCCAATACGCCAGTGACGTTCCTGCAGCAGATACACCACATGCTGCAACAGGCGACAACTGTCGATATTCTCCAGCTTCGGGTCGCTATCGGGAAAATGCTGACCAATATCACCCAGTGCCAAGGCACCGAGCAGGGCATCGCAAATGGCATGAATCAGCACATCCGCATCGGAATGGCCGGCCAGCCCCAGATGAAACGACACCTGCACCCCGCCCAGCATCAATGGACGCCCTTCGGTAAAGGCATGCACATCAAAACCCTGCCCGACCCTGATATTCATGATTCCGCCTCCAGATGCATGTTCAGCCATGCCAGGTCATCACGCGTCGTCAGTTTCCGGTTCATGGCCTCGCCTTCGCTGATGTATACCGGAAAACCGCATGCCTCAAGCATCGAGGCATCATCCGAAAACGCCACCAGGGACTGCCCCGCCTGCTGCAGGGCCTGCTCGAACCACTGACGTCTGGCCACCTGCGGCGTCTGCACGGCAACCAGCGCATTGCGCGGCAAAGTCTCGATCACCCTGCGTTCATGGTCCACGCGCTTGATCGTATCATGCACCGACATGCCCGGCACCGCCGCACCATGTTGCAAGGCTGCGTCGAATACTTGCTGCAGCAGGCGCGGCGAAGGAAATGCCCGCGCTGCATCGTGCACCGCCACCCACTGCACAACCTGCGGTAATACCGAAAGCCCCTGCTGCATCGATTCGGAACGTTCATTGCCACCTGTTACCGGAGGCAATAACGCAAACGGCCAGTCCTTCTGCCGTACCACATCGGCATAATGCGCATCGTTCGCAGCCAATACAGGCTGTACCCAGCGAATTCGCGGTTCCGCAGCCAGATGTTCCAGCGCATGCAGCAGCAAAGGCTTACCTTGCACACATACATACTGCTTCGGCAGCTCGGATCCAAAGCGTCTGCCACTTCCGGCAGCCAACAGCAATACGGCAATCTCCATGTTGCGATTGTGCAGCAAAGACCGGAGCGGTCAACCAGGGGCTGTTCACGCTTATTTTGGTGTTGTCACTGCTGCCCGAAGGGATTGGCTATGATCTCGAATTCGCAAGCGATCATGCCGCGAGGCGGAATCATGGTCGAATCGCCACCGTCAAGAATAAGTGTGAACACCCCCTGACATGACATGGTTGCCCGCAGCCATTGCATCGGATATAAAACGGGCTCCATGACAAGCAACAACACATTCATGTATAGTTTTCCGATGCTGGAATGCCCACAATGAGTATCAGTATACTTTTTCCGATTGCCGGCCTGCTGACGCTGGCTGCTGCCATCCTGGTCTGGCGCCCGGTGTATCAGAGTCATACGCAGGCCATGCAACCTCAGGCGCCAACCATACAGGGCCTGGTCATCCTCAGCCTGACTCTGAGCATGTTGGCGCTGGTGAAACTAAATCCGGTCACGGCCAACGGTATCAATTTCACGCTGGCTGCCGGCGTGGCACTGGCCACGATCATCGTCCAGCTGATTTATCTCTACGGCATCCTTCGCCATGGTATTCGTGGCCTGGGCCTGTTCATTCTTCCAGCCACGGCCCTGCCACTGTTGCTCGTTCCCCTGCTGCCCGAAGCGCATACACCCAACTGGGTGCAAACCACATCCGTACTGGAAGACACGCACCTGCTGATTTCGCTGATCGCCTATGCCGTACTAACGCTGGCGGCCGTGCATGCCGTGATGTTCCTGCTGCTGGACCGGGCATTGAAACGGAAAAAATTCTCTCGTCTGGTACAGGCCCTGCCACCCCTGTTCGATATCGACCGACACATGTTTGCCCAGGTGCGCGGTGCCACAACGCTGATCGGCATCAGCATCCTGACCGGTCTGAGCTGGCAATGGATCGAATATGAAACCTTCGCTCTGCTCAATCACAAAGTACTGCTGGCGCTGTTCTCTTTTGGTATATTGATTCTGCTACTGGCCAAACGCAACCAGAATCAATGGCCGGGACGCACCTCCAGCCGCGTGATTTTGACGGCCTATGCGCTGATGCTGCTGGCTTATTTCGGCGTCAAACTAATCACCTCCTGGCTGCACTAGTCCGGACCAGGCCGCCCACGTGACGATTTCCGATCTGTCGCTTTCGCTCATCGCAGCGATTCTGCTGGTGCTGTTGATGTTATCAGCCTTCTTTTCCGGTTCGGAAACCGCCCTCACACGGGCGAGCAAGGCACGCATGAACACGAAACAGAAGGAAGGCAACAAGGGGGCCTATCACGCACTGAAACTGATGGAAGCACCGGAGAACATGCTGTCCACGATTCTTTTGGGCAACAATTTTGTCAATATTGCCGCCTCCTCCCTGGCCACAGCACTGTGCCTGTCACTGTTCGGGGAAGCAGGCATTGCCTATGCAACCATTATCATGACGCTGGTCGTGCTGATCTTTGCCGAGGTATTACCCAAAACTATTGCCGTTGCCAATGCCGAGAACTTTGCCTGCAAGGTTGCCGCAACGATGCGCTTTATCCAGTGGCTACTAATGCCGCTGGTCTGGCTGCTGATGCGTCTGATTCAGCTATTCAAACGCATGCTACGCATTGCCGATACGGATGAAACACCACTGACCCATAAAGAGTTGTCCACACTGATCGACATTAGCGCCGAATCCGGTGTGCTCGATCAGGCACGCGAGCAGATGCTTAACAGCAGCCTGCATCTGCACGAAATTCCGGTCAAAGCGCTGATGGTGCCGCGTAAATCCATGCATCTTCTCGATGCCGCGCAAAGCATTGAAAAAATCATGCAGGATATCGCCCGGCAACCATTTTCGCGCTATCCCGTCTATCATGGCGAAACCGATCATCTCATCGGTATTGTGCATTTGCGCGATATGATCAAACTGGAAGACAAGCAACAATCGCTTGCCGATGCGCTGGTTTGGCAGGAACCAAGTTATATTCCGTCCACGAAAAATGCACTGGCTCAATTGTTCGACTTCCAGAGCCAGCATCAACACATGGCCATTGTTGTCGATGAATTCGGCGATATTGAAGGCCTGATCACACTGGAAGATATTATCGAGGAAATCGTTGGCGAAATTCATGACGAATCCGATCGCCCCACCTACTCCGATATGTGGATCCAGCCCGACGGTTCGCTCGTGGCCGCAGCCACGGCCAATCTGCACGAAATCAATCAGACCATGGACTGGGAGCTGCCCGAGGACGGTGCCAATACCATCGGTGGCCTGATCGTCGCCACACTCGGCGTACAACCGGAAGAAAAGCTGTGTCTCGTCGTTGCCGATGTGCGCATTGAAATCCTGAGTCTGCGCGATGACTGGATTCAGCGCGTACGCCTATCCGCTGAACCGGCGCAGCAGCATTAAATCATCTGCCATGCAGATCACCGGCTTTTTCTGGAACCATCATGCATGAATTGCGCCAGCAGGCCGCAGCATGCCTGCGTGCATGCGATGTCGATGCCAAGCTCCTGCTGGTGCGCAGGCTGGTTGCCGACCAGACGATACTGACCACCGATACAGCCATCAGCCTGACCGCCGATCCTGTGCTATTAACACCGGGCTGGCCGGCAAGGCCGACGCTGGTTCCGGGAAGCCGGGTACCCAAACGCGGCTTTGCCACCCAACAGGGGCGGGCGATACTGATGCATGCCATCGCCCATATCGAGTTCAACGCTATCAATCTGGCACTGGATGCCATCACCCGCTTTGCCGATATGCCGTCAGCCTATTACAGCGACTGGTTAACCGTAGCTGCCGAGGAAGTCTATCATTTCGAGCTGGTGCGGGCGCATCTGCGCCATCTTGGCGCGGACTATGGTGATTTCCCGGCACATGGCGGCCTGTGGGATATGTGCGAACGCACGGCAGGCGATGTACTGCATCGTATGGCGCTGGTACCGCGCGTGCTGGAAGCCCGTGGACTGGATGTCACGCCGGGTATTCAGAAAAAACTGGCTGATGCTGGAGATGCCAATGCCGCAAACCTTCTCGATATCATTCTGCGTGACGAAGTAGGCCATGTTGCCATTGGTTCACGCTGGTTCCGCTATCTCTGCGAACAGCACGGCCTCGAACCGGAAGCTACATTCCTCGACCTGCTGCAACGCTACTTCCCTAAAGGGCTGTTTGGCCCGTTCAACCTTGGCGCACGCCGCCAGGCGGGATTCTCGGCAACCGAAATCGAACTGCTGACTCGCGATGTTTCCCGCCCAACGACAAGCAACCCCTGACGATACTGTTCTGAATATCGCTCAGTCGCGGAAATTGGTAAACATCAGTGGCCGGTCGGCATCCATGCCGCGAATCAGTGCCATGACGGCCTGCAAATCATCGCGCTTTTTACCTGTCACGCGCACCTGGTCACCCTGAATGGCCGCCTGCACCTTGAGCTTTTCCTGTTTGATCTGCTTGACGATGCTTTTTGCCAACTCCTTGCTGATACCCTGGCGGATCGTAATCAACTGGCGTTTCGTGCCACCGCTGGCGTCTTCCATCGTGCCGTAATCCAGGCATTTCGGATCAAGTTTGCGGCGCACCAGTTTGCTGCGCAGAATTTCGGTAATCGTGTTCACCTTGTAATCGTCATCGCCAATGACGGTAATCACGCCATCCGCCAGCTCAATGCTGGCCTTGCTACCCTTGAAATCATAACGCGTGGTGATTTCCTTGCGCACCTGGTTCACCGCATTATCCATTTCCTGCATATCGGTTTCGCAAACTACATCAAAGCTCGGCATCGTATTCTCCTGTTCTCACTGCTCCGTGTGTTCAACACGCTGACACAATAACTGCAAATCACGCCAGCTGTGCCGTTTCTGCTGCGGCGAACGCAGCAGATAGGCCGGATGATAACTGACCAGCAGTGGCACGCCATTGAGTTCATGCCAGCGCCCACGCAAGGCCTTCAGCGGCGCATCGGTCTGCAACACCTTTTGCGCCGCTACCCGCCCCAAAAGGCAGATCACCTTCGGAGACAGAATCGATAATTGCTGTTCAAACCAGTGATGACAGGCCGCCACTTCATCGGTCTCCGGATCACGATTGGACGGCGGCCGGCACTTGATCGTATTCATGATATACACCCGACTGCGATCCAGCCCCATGGCCGTGAGCATCTTGTCCAGCAACTTGCCAGCCTTGCCGACGAACGGCTCGCCCTGCAAATCCTCATCCCTGCCCGGTGCCTCGCCAATAAATACGATATCGGCTGCCGGATCACCGGTGCCAAACACCACCTTCGTACGCGTCCCGGCCAGCTTGCAAGCCGTACATGTTTCGGCCTGTGCGGCAAGCTGTCGCATGCGTGCTGCTGCATCCTGCTGAATATCCGCGGCAGTCATCTCATGTTCCTCCGCCGCCGATGGCAGGGCCAAATCAGCAAGGGAGACCGGCGTCTGCACGCCGATCTCCCTTAAATAGAACGCAGTGAAATCTTCGGATGATTTCGTATTAGACAAGCATGTCCACCGCACTGGCCGAACCGAGAAAAACCGGCACACGCTGATGCAAACCTTCCGGCTTAACATCCAGCACCGACGCACCATGGCTCATCGCCCTGCCGCCGGCCTGTTCAACCAGAAAACCCATCGGAATCGCTTCATAGAGCAGACGCAGCTTGCCATTCGGGTTTTTCTCATCAGCCGGGTAAAGGAACACGCCGCCTTTCAACAGCGTACGGTGCATGTCCGCCACCATCGAACCGACATAACGCATGCCCAGACCCGTCTGTTGTTTCATGGTATTGAACTTCTGCTGCAGATCGTCCAACCATTTGTCAGCATTCGCCTCGTTCACCGAATAATAGCCGCCGCTTGCCGGCACCCGCATATCCGGATGACTCAGTTCAAAACGTGCCGAAGTCGGGTTATAGGTAAAACCATGAACGCCCTGCCCGACGGAACAGACCAGCATCGTGGACGGCCCGTACAACACATAACCTGCGGCAATGACATCGCGCCCGGCCTGCAGCGTATCGCTTTCCAGCGGGGTTTCCGTATTGGCCGTCCTGCGCTTCACGATTGAGAAAATCGTTCCCACGGGGCCATCTATATCGAGATTGGAGGAGCCATCCAGCGGATCCACCAGCACCAGATAATCGGCATTGGCATATTCCTCAATGACCAGCAAATCTTCCTGTTCTTCCGAGCCCACAGCGCAAACAAAACCTGTGGAACGCATTTCCTCGAGGAAAATTTCGTCCGACAACACATCAATCTTCTGCTGCTGCTCGCCCTGCACGTTTTCACCACCGGCAGCCCCCAGCGCCCCACGAAACACAGCACCGCGCAACAGGTAGGCAATCTCCGTCGCCGCGCGGCCCACTCCCTGAATAATCGGCATCATGGCCGAACCATGCGCACCCTGTTTGGCAATAGTATTGAGCGTAATCGGCATCATTCCCTCCTGACAAAAAATCGCTGAGCATTGTAACATTCCCCTGCCGATTCAGAAAGGGAAACAAAAAAGCCCGGCCATGAAGACCGGGCTTTTTATTTATTAGTGGCGGAGCGGACGGGACTCGAACCCGCGACCTCCGGCGTGACAGGCCGGCATTCTAACCAACTGAACTACCGCTCCGTGGTGGGCGCTGCAGGGATCGAACCTGCGACCTACGGCTTGTAAGGCCGTTGCTCTCCCAGCTGAGCTAAGCGCCCGATAAAAACAAGGGCCTGTAACAAGCCCCTGCTTTGGGTGCGCGAACTATAGTCACGCGCCCGGAATATACAATAGTTTACTTGACGGCGTCTTTCAGAGCCTTGCCAGCCTTGAATTTCGGCGCCTTGGATGCCGGTACGTCAATGGTTTCACCGGTGCGCGGATTACGCGCAGTACGCGGACCACGTTCAGCCACCGAGAATGTTCCGAAACCGACCAGTGATACGGAATCACCGCCTGCAAGCGCACCAGTAATGCCACCAAGTACTGCTTCCACGGCCTTGCCTGCGTCGGCCTTGCTCAAACCTGCCTGGTCTGCAACCAGACTTACCAATTCTGCTTTGTTCATTGTTCCTCCCGCTGATTCGATGGGCTACGAACTATACGTAGACACCCCCATCCTGTGTCAACATTTTTTTTTGTTTTTTAGTGCGCCATGGCGGATGAATCGTCCTGATAGATATCCAACGCTGCATTGGACGCAAAACTTGCGGCCATACTTACCCCGGACGGAAGCCGAGTCAAGGCATGTTCGAGCACCTGATCCATATGCTCCACGGCATGAATCTCAAGACCCTCCAGCACATCGGCTTCGATATCTTTCAGATCCTTAAGGTTCTCCTGTGGAATCACCACATCAGTTAATCCCCCGCGCTGGGCTGCCAGCAACTTCTCTTTCAGTCCACCAATCGGCAGAGCCTTGCCACGCAACGTAATCTCACCGGTCATACAGACATGACGCCTGACCGGGATAGTGGTCAGTGCAGACACCATTGATGTGGCCATAGCCAGTCCGGCCGACGGCCCATCCTTGGGAATCGCGCCTTCCGGCACATGCACATGGATATCCACCTTCTGATGAAAATCAGGCTTCAACCCCAGCTGCTTGGCCCGCGAACGCACATAGGTCAAGGCAGCCTGAATCGATTCCTGCATCACATCACCCAGCTGCCCGGTAATCGTCAGTTTGCCCTTGCCTGGCATCAGTGCCGTTTCAATCTGCAACAATTCCCCGCCAACTTCAGTCCAGGCGAGCCCCGTAACCACGCCCACCTGATCCTCCCGTTCGGCAATACCGAAACGGTATTGTGGTACACCGAGATAGGCCTCGATATCGGCAGAGGAAAGGGTAATCGGCCGATCTTCCGATTTCGACACCCGAGCCAACGCCACCTTGCGGCAAATCTTGGCAATCTGACGACTCAGATCGCGCACCCCGGCCTCGCGGGTATAATGCCGGATGATTTCCAGTACGGCATCATCTGCAATATTCAGATCCTCATCCTTCAGACCATGATTCTTTTTCTGCGTCGGGATCAGATAACGGCAGGCAATGGCCAGTTTTTCATGTTCGGTATAACCAGACAGATGAATGATCTCCATACGATCCCTTAGCGGTGCCGGAATATTCAGGCTGTTGGCCGTGGTAATAAACATGACCTCTGACAGATCATAATCGACTTCCAGATAATGGTCATTGAAGGTGGCATTCTGTTCGGGATCCAGCACCTCCAGCAGCGCCGAAGACGGATCACCGCGAAAATCGGAACCCAATTTGTCGATCTCGTCCAGCAAAATCAGCGGATTCTTCACACCGGCCTTTTTCATCGACTGAATCACCTTGCCCGGCAATGAGCCAATATAGGTGCGCCGATGACCGCGTATTTCGGCTTCGTCGCGCATACCGCCCAGGCTGATGCGCACAAACTCACGATGACTGGCACGGGCAATCGAACGCGCCAGCGAAGTCTTGCCGACACCCGGAGGACCGACAAAACACAGGATCGGCCCCTTCATTTTACGCACCAGCCGGAGTACAGCCAGGTATTCAAGAATGCGCTGCTTGACCTTTTCCAGACCATAGTGATCCGCTTCGAGAATGGCTTCCGCCTTCTTCAGGTCACGACACAAACGACTGCGCTTCTTCCAGGGGATTTCCGTCAGCCATTCAAGATAATTGCGAACCACCGTTGCTTCCGCACTCATCGCCGGCATCATTTTCAGGCGCTTGAGTTCGGTTTCAGCCTTCTCCTTCGCTTCCCTGCTCAGGCCAACACTGTCAATCAGCTTGCCCAGCGTCTCAATATCGCCATTGCCCTCATCTTCACCGAGTTCTTTCTGAATCGCTTTCATCTGCTCATTCAGATAATACTCGCGCTGACTTTTCTCCATCTGCCGCTTGACCCGCGAACGGATGCGCTTATCAATCTGCAGCACCTCGATTTCATCTTCCATATGCGCATACAGGCGTTCCAGGCGTTCAATTGAACCAGACATCTCCAGCAGTGCCTGCTTGTCGTCCACCGACAGATTCAGATGCGAAGCGATCGTATCAGCCAGCTTGGTCGGATCTTCAATGGCCGCCACGGAAACCATGACCTCCGGTGGCAGCTTCTTGTTCAGTTTTACATAGGACTCGAATTTCTGCACAACCGAACGCATGACGCCATCCAGTTCATCGGAAGCTTCTTCCTTCTCCTGCATGACCGAATAGCGTCCGTGCAAACAACCATCATGTTCAGCGATATCATCCACATGTACTCTGGGGCCACCCTCAATCAATACCTTAATCGTACCATCCGGCAATTTCAGCAATTGCAGGATATTGCCCAAACAACCGATCATATACAGATCATCCATGGAGGGGTCATCCACAGCCGCATCCTTCTGCGTTACCAGCAGCACGGTCTTGCCAGCCTTCATGGCCAGCTCCAGCGCCTGCACGGATTTTTCACGCCCCACAAACAGCGGCACGATCATGTGCGGAAAAACGACAATATCCCGCAGTGGCAACAGCGGTAGTTCACCCTGTTTTTCCACGCCAGCGGTATTGCCGCCGCTTTCATTAATCCATTCGGCCAAATTAAACTCCTTCAGACATATCGGGGCAGGCAGTCCGCGCCCTGTCAGGCACCTGCTTCTGCGGCCAATTCCTCATCGAACATCAGTACCGGTCTGGCCTGTTTTTCGACCACGTCGCGGTTGATCAGGCAGGTACGTACATTGCCCATGGTCGGAATATCATACATGATATCCAGCATCACGGCTTCCATAATCGAACGCAGGCCGCGTGCACCGGTTTTACGCCGGATGGCCTTTTCGGCAATCGCTTCCAGCGCATCGTCGGTAAACTGCAAATCCACACCATCATAGGCCAGCAACGCCTTGTACTGTTTGACCAACGCATTCTTCGGCGCAGTCAGAATTTGCAACAAGGCTTCCTTATCCAGATGTTCCAGCGTCGCTATGGCAGGAATACGGCCGACCAGTTCCGGAATCAGTCCGTATTTGATCAGATCATCTGGCTCCACATCCTTGAGCACATCACCGAGTTCGCGCTCCTGACGGGTTTTGACATCGGCGCCGAACCCCATGGACCGCCCCTGCCCCTTGGTCTCAATCAGTTTCTCCAGCCCGTCGAATGCACCACCCATGATGAACAGGATGTTCGTCGTATCGACCTGCATAAATTCCTGCTGCGGATGCTTGCGGCCTCCTTGCGGCGGCACACTGGCCACCGTTCCCTCGATGAGCTTGAGCAGCGCCTGCTGCACGCCTTCGCCGGACACATCGCGTGTAATGGATGGAGATTCGGACTTGCGCGAGAGCTTGTCCACTTCATCGATATAGACAATACCACGCTGCGCCTTCTCGACATCATAATCAGCTACCTGCAACAGCTTGAGAATAATATTTTCGACATCCTCGCCGACATAGCCGGCCTCGGTCAGCGTCGTGGCATCAGCCATAACGAACGGCACCTTGAAAATACGTGCCAGCGTCTGTGCCAGCAGCGTCTTGCCGCTGCCGGTGGGACCGAGCAACAGCACATTACTCTTGGAGATTTCAACTTCGTTCTTCTCATTATGCGCGATACGCTTGTAATGATTGTATACGGCCACAGACAGCAACCGCTTGGCCGATTCCTGACCAATCACGTATTCGTCGAGAAAATGTTTGATTTCAGCCGGCTTGGGTAGCCCATCCTGCTCCTTGCCGCCTTCCGCCTTTTTGTCGGATAATTCCTCCTGAATAATTTCATTGCATAACTCGATGCATTCATCGCAAATGAAAACCGTCGGTCCGGCAATCAGTTTTTTTACATCATGCTGTGATTTTCCGCAGAATGAGCAGTATAGCGTATTGTCGCTACCGTTATTTGTCGTCATCGACACCTCCGACTGCATCCGTTTGCGCACGCGATGTCAGCACCTGATCGATGATACCGTAATCGCAGGACTCGTCTGCGGTCAAGAAATAATCGCGCTCCACATCGTCATTGATCTTCTCGAGCGGCTGACCGGTATGCCCTGCCAGCATCTCATTCAGTCGTTCTTTCAGCTTGAGAATTTCACGTGCATGAATCTCGATGTCCGTTGCCTGCCCCTGAAAACCACCTAATGGCTGGTGAATCATGATACGCGCATTGGGCAGGGCATAACGCTTGCCAGCAGCACCTGCCGCCAACAAATGCGCACCCATACTGGCCGCCTGGCCGATACACAGCGTCGAGACATCGCTGCGGATGTATTGCATGGTATCGTAAATGGCCAGCCCGGCCGTCACCAGCCCACCGGGGCTGTTAATATACAGGTAGATATCCTTGTCCGGCGCTTCCGATTCCAGAAACAGCAACTGGGCAATTACCAGATTGGCCACATGATCATCCACCGGGCCATTCAGGAAGATGATTCTCTCTTTCAGCAGTCGGGAATAAATATCGAACGAACGTTCACCCCGGGCAGTCTGCTCAACAACAACCGGTACCAGATTCATAATATCTCCTTGATCGCCATCAGCCTCGCACATCGACAGGTTTAAGCCTGTTGTTCATGTTCTTCCTGCCAGGTCGAAAGGGTTTTCCTGATGCTTTTGGTCTTGGCCTGCGAGACAATATAGTCAACACACTTACCTTCAAGCAAGCGTTCGCGAATGGACTCGCGCTGATCCTGCTGGCTGCTTACCCACTGTTTGAACTGTTGTTGCTGTTCTTCCGGATAGCGCGCTGCCTGATGCTCGATATCGGCATCGATCTCCGCATCGCTGACCTGAAGATCCCCTTGCTCGCGTACGGTCTGCAGCAAAATCGACAGTTTTAACCCCCGTTCGGAACGACGGCGAACTTCGTTTTTAAAGCTTTCGTCCTCAATCATTTCGCGCGTAACTTCCACGCCCTGCTGCTTCATGTTCTGCAGCACGCGCTGTGTGGTCTCGCGCATATCCTGCGCGACCAGCATTTCCGGCAAGTCGACAGGATTGGCTTCCAGCAGTGCATCCAGTGCCGCATTGGCCGTTGCATCACGCGAAGCCTGTTCTGCTTCCTCTTCCAGACGCTGTCTGACATCTTCACGCAAGGCTGCCTCATCATCAAAGCCAAGCATCTTCGCCAGATCATCTGCATCTTCTGCATGCACCGGTGCTGCCACCGATTTCACAACCGTCTCAAAGCGTGCCTCTTTGCCAGCCAGATGCGCTGCCTGATACTCAGCCGGGAATGTCACCTCGATAACGCAATCCTCGCCGGCCTTTTTGCCCAGCAACTGTTCTTCAAAACCGGGGATGAAACGCCCTTCACCCAGCACCAGCGCCACATCTTCGCCGCGCCCGCCATCGAACGGTTCACCATTCACGAAACCGACGAAATCGATATGCAGCTGATCGCCCTGCTCAGCGGCACGCTCTGCCTGAATCTCATAACTCACCTGTGATTTCATCAGCCGCTCAATAACCGCATCGATATCCGCCTGTTCGACTTCAACCTCGGTCTTGTCAAACGTCAGCTTGTTCAGCGCTCCGACATCCACTTTTGGCCAGGTGGCAATCTTCATGGAAAAAACCAGCCCCTGGCCAGGCTGCAACTGCGGCATATCCAGCTCCGGCTGCACGGCCGGCGTCAATCCGGACTGTTCGATGATATCCGCATAATGCTTCTGCAACAGCTCGGATACCGTCTCATCGTGAATTTTGTCTCCCAGCTGTTTTTTCACCACAGCAGGCGGCACCTTGCCATGACGAAAGCCCGGCAACTTCACCTGCTGCGAAAGCTTTTTCAGCTGCTCGGCATAAACGGCATCGTACTCGCCCTGCGCAATTGCCACATCAATCCGATGCTCGCTGGAACCGAGCGCCTTGACTTCAGTTTGAATCATGAATGTTTCCTCCAGAAAACGGATCCGACTTTGCGGATTCCCAGATATGGTACGAGGGGGGGGAGTCGAACCCCCACACCAAAGGTACTGGAACCTAAATCCAGCGCGTCTACCAGTTCCGCCACCCTCGCGCATTGCATGCTGCCATGCAAAAAAGGGAGCAAGGCTTGCCTTACTCCCCTGTGATATGGTGGGCCGTGTAGGTCTCGAACCTACGACCCGCTGATTAAGAGTCAGCTGCTCTACCAACTGAGCTAACGGCCCCAACGCGGCGAATCATAGGCATCGCTCATGGCACATGCAAGATGTCATCATGTTCCTGCCGAATACAGGGCAAAGCATGCATTTTATATATTACTGTCCGGACACAGCATCTTCTGTTCCAGGCTCTTCTTCCAGTTGCTGCAAATATTCCCGCGCCAGTGCAGCATTCGGATTCGCCGGATTGGAGGCCAGCCCGGAGAACAACCCTCGCAGTTGCGCCGGTTCGTCATACAGCATCAGCACATCCATTACCTGCATCTGCAATTCTTCATCCGTCGCTCCATAGACAAACGAACGCAGGTGTTCCAGCGTTAACGGTGGCTCTACCCCTAGCGAAGCAATCGCATCCAGCGCTGCCAGTTGCAGATTCCGGTTACCTGATTGCAGGGCGTCCAGCAATTTCCGGAACACTTCGGCATACTGATCTTCACTGATATCCATATCGCCCAATTGCCTGAGCTTTTCGGCCTCATTATCCTGTACTGGACTGCCTTGTCCGCCCATGCCGACCGATGAAATAGTTAACGCAATCGGTGCTCTGGCCCCCAGGGTGCGCTGAGCTCCATGGCCGCCAACCAGGATAACCAGACGCTCTACCCATCCCTTATCGGAACGAATCACAGAAAAACTGACGGACTTTCCCAGCAAACGCTGCGGGGCCTTTTCAACCGGCAATCCATCGAAATCATCCTGCACCTGTCGTTTGTTCAAAGCGTCCCCACCGTAAATGACAATCTCAAAACCGGCCTTGCGGCCGATATCATTCAACAATGATTCCAGATTCGTGGGCGAAACATGTACAGATAATCGCCCTTGCTCAAACTGTATGGCGGCCATGCCTGAAGAAACAAACTGAATCGAAAACACAAACAAAGCCAGTGCACAAAGGGTGTGACGTATTGACATGCCGGCATGGTAGGCAGAATTATACCCCATGTCATGACGACAAAAAGGCACCCTTCGGGTGCCTTTTAACAAATGGGGTGGATGATGGGACTCGAACCCACAACCACCGGTACCACAAACCGGGGCTCTACCATTGAGCTACATCCACCATCGTGGCGCGCCTGGCAGGGCTCGAACCTGCAACCTACGGCTTAGAAGGCCGTTGCTCTATCCAATTGAGCTACAGGCGCCTACCAGACGTTGTCTCTCTTCGCTGGTCGGGGCGGAGGGATTCGAACCCCCGACCCTCTGGTCCCAAACCAGATGCGCTACCAGGCTGCGCTACGCCCCGTTTGACCGTTTGCGATGAGAGGCGGCGGAACATAGGCATATGGAAGCCTTACGTCAATCCCTGAATTTCCCGATCTTTCCATACCACAATGTAATCTTTAGCTTTACGCACTGTCGGACATCAAGAAAATTCGACCGATAACGCCATGACAAGCATCTTCACTGGCGCATAAATCCATTTATCGGAGCGTAAACGATATGAGTAACATCAAAATGCGCGGAACCACGATCTGTTGCGTGCGCAAGGGAGATCAGGTGGCCATTGCCGGCGATGGACAGGTCACACTGGGTGATACCGTCGTCAAACATGGCGCCCGTAAAATCCGCGCCATTCGTGAAGGCTGCATCATCACCGGCTTTGCCGGCTCCACGGCCGATGCCATGAACCTGTTCGAGCGCTTCGAAGCCAAACTCGATGAACACGGTAGCAGCCTGTTAAGAGCCGCCGTCGCACTGGCCAAGGACTGGCGTACTGACAAATTCCTTCGCCAACTGGAAGCGATGATGATCGTTGCCGATGCGGAACATACACTGCTGATCTCCGGCAATGGTGATGTGCTGGAACCGGATGACGGCGTCGCGGCCATTGGCTCCGGTGGCAATTACGCCAAGGCTGCTGCAGCGGCACTGGTACGCAATACGGACATGGAAGCCGTGGATATCGTCAGAGAAGCCATGGCTGTAGCCGCCAACATCTGCGTCTATACTAATGATCATGTCCTGGTTGAATCCATTACGGGAGAAGCCGCATGAGTCACACCATGACCCCCAGAGAAATCATTTCAGAACTGGATCGTTTCATTATCGGCCAGCACGAAGCCAAGCGCGCTGTAGCCATTGCACTGCGCAACCGCTGGCGCAGACAACAGGTTTCTTCACCCATGCGTGAGGAAATCACACCGAAAAACATCCTCATGATCGGCCCCACTGGTGTTGGCAAAACAGAAATCGCCCGTCGCCTGGCACGCCTGGCCAATGCACCTTTCGTCAAGGTTGAAGCGACGAAATACACCGAAGTCGGTTATGTTGGACGTGATGTCGAAACCATTATCCGCGACCTGGTGGATACGGCCATCAAAATCGTACGTGAAGAACACCTGGCCAAGGTCAAAATCCGCGCCGAAAAAGCAGCCGAAGACCGGCTGCTGGATATTCTGCTACCCCGCCCGGTTGGTAACAGCTCCGGCCCTGTAGCCACTGGTACACATCAGGCCAGCCATGACAGCCGTGAAAAGATGCGCGCCAAGCTCCGCCTGGGCGAACTCGATGAACGACAGGTCGAAATCGAAATTACACCTCAGGCCAGTTCCATACCTGTCATGCAGATTCTTTCCGGCCAGCCCAATGAAGAGCTGGATCTGAAAGATATGTTCGGCTCACTGATGGGCGGAGGTAAAAAAACCAAGCGCATGACCGTCGCCGATGCACTGAAGGTTCTGCAACAACAGGAAGCCGACCGCCTGCTGGATATGGATGCCGTCAAGGAGGATGCCATTAAACGTGCCGAAAACGATGGCATCGTCTTTCTGGATGAAATGGACAAAATCACACACCGTGAAGGGCAACATGGCGATATTTCCCGTGAGGGAGTCCAGCGTGATCTGCTACCTCTGGTCGAGGGCACAACCGTGAACACGCGCTATGGCCATATCAAAACCGACCACATCCTGTTCATTGCATCCGGCGCATTCCATCTGGCACGCCCCAGCGATCTGATTCCGGAATTGCAGGGGCGCTTTCCCATCCGCGTCAATCTTCAGCCGCTTGGTGACGAAGAATTCCGACGCATTCTCGTTGAACCGGAATCATCGCTGACACGCCAGTATGCTGCATTGCTGCAGGCGGAAAATGTCACGATTACATTCAGCGATGATGCCATCAGCGAAATCGCCCGTATCGCTGTAACTGTTAATGAGAAAACCGAGAATATCGGCGCACGACGCCTGCACACACTGCTGGAACGTGTACTGGATACCATCAGTTTTGAAGCATCGGACCGGAGTCATGAGAATATCGTTGTCGATGGTGAATACGTACGTCAGCAACTGGTGGATATCAGCATGGATGAAGATCTTTCCCGCTACATCTTGTAGGTAAAGGCGCAAACATTACACATGGAACGTGTAAAAAACGTTCCCACCATTGAGTACCATGATGTTAAGATGTTCCCTGTCGCCGTAACGACAAAAAAACGTTAAAGCCGGAGGAAGCCATGAAATATCCAGTACTTATTTCTGTTGCCATGCTGCTCGCAGCCTGCGCCACACCGCACCAGGAGCGCACAACAACGACAGGCGCCCTGATCGGTGCCACGGCCGGTGCAGTCATCGGCTCGCAAAGCGACCGCACTGCTGAAGGTGCAGTCATCGGCGGCGTCATCGGTGGTCTGGCCGGCGCAATCATCGGCGATGACCAGCGTGCAAGTGCCGCAGACCCTCGCTACCACCGACGCAATTGCCCCGATGGCGAATCGTTCTTCCGGCGTGCACAACACGAACGCAATCTGCATGAAAAGATCGAACTGATGCAGCAGGGGATCCGTTACTGTCCCAATAATCCGGCGGCCCACAATGACCTTGGCGTGGCATACATGCGTATCGGAAATCGTCAGCAGGCAGCCCGACACTTTAAGCGGGCGCTGCAAATTGATCCCTATTATCAGCCGGCCCGTGCCAACCTGAACAGGCTGAATCGTGGCCATAAACATTATGACGATGATCATGGCAATCGCATCGAACGTCACCATGGGAAACATGATGATGAGCATCATAAGGATTATTACGAAGACTGATCGCACACAAAACGGGCCTGCCAGTGCGGGCCCGGTTATGCCATGCCCTGCTCAATCCATATCAGTAATTCTTTCTCATCCACGACCTGACATTCGCCCGGCGCCAGCTGTAACGCATCCAGTGTCAGTGCGCCGATGGCATGGCGGTGCAATACCTCCACATGATTGCCGACAGCGGCAAACATACGCCGGACCTGATGATAACGGCCTTCAAACACGGTCACTTCCATCTCATGTTCACTCAAAGGCACCGCCTGTGCCGGCAGGCAGGGATCATCGTCCCCCTCCAATAGCAGACGACCGCTGGCAAATACATCGACTTCATCGCCTCGCAACGGACGCGCCAGCCTGGCTCGATAGGTCTTGCCGATGCCATGTTTCGGACTGGTCAGTTCATGATTCAGCTGCCCGTTATCCGTCACAATCAGTAGCCCTGATGTTTCCTTGTCCAACCTGCCGACACTGCTGAATGGCGGTTTGCGCTGTGACCAGCGCGGTGGGAAATCATCATAAATCAGCCTGCCCTGTTCACGATGCGAACAAACAGCACCGACCGGCTTATGGTATATAACCGTCAGACCATCGGGATGATCCAGCGCTTCACCGTCGACACGCACGCATGCCGCATCCACCTTTTGCGATGCTGCATTCGCCGGCACACCATCCACCTCGATCAGTCCCTGCCGCACCCACCCGGCCACCTGTTTACGGCTGCCATAGCCCAGACGACTGAGCAAGCGATCAAGACGTTCTCGGTGTATTTTTCTCATCAGCCAACTCCGTATAGCACCTTGAAGCCCTGCTGCTGTACCAGTACATCGCAGCTTGCGCAGTGCTCACGCATAACCTGTTCATAAGGCAACTGGCGATTGGCCACGACCCACAAGCGCCCGCCTGTACGCAGGCTGCGGCATGCCTGCGCAATAATTTTCCGGCCCAGTTCTGTCTGCCGCTGCAAACCGCGATGAAACGGCGGATTACACACAATCCAGTCCAGATTTGCCGGCAACGGTTCGCGTGCCGCATCCAGCCAGTGCAGACGGACATGATCCTGCCAGACCGCAAGATTGCGTTCGGCCATCACCAGCGCCTGCCTGTCCGCATCCAGCAAATGAAGCTGTATGATGCCTTTCATATCCTGCAGCAATGACGATGCCAGTGCGCCATAGCCACAGCACAAATCCATGCCTTCCCCGCGCAAGTCATCGGGAAGCTGCTGCAACAACAAAGCACTGCCCGTATCGATACGATCCCAGCTGAACAGCCCTGGCCGCGTCCACAAGCCATGGCGTTCCGGACGCTGCGGCGCTGCGGCATCCCGCCATTGTTGCAGGACTTCCGGTTCACCGCTCCGGCGCAAAACCATGAGGCGGCACTTGGCGCGGCTGATATGACTGACCTCCCCCAGTTGCGCCAGCTGCTTGTGCAGGCTTTTGGCGCCACCACGATTGGAGGCCACAAGGGCCAACCATCCGCCTTCTGCAACATGCTCCCATGCCTCGGCTACGGCCCCCAGCATCTGCTGCCGATTTTTCAACGGCAACAACGCACACCAGTCGCAGCTTTGCGGCCAATGTTCAACACAAACGATACCCGCCTGCCGCAGCTCCAGCACATCGCTGCGGAAGCTCTGCATGCAATACACATCTTGCCGCTGCTGCAAATCGATCAGCAGCGGATGCATCTGTGCCTGCATGATCGTCCCCCGACCAGCCGGCTGCTGCAAAAGATAATCGTAGAGCAGCCCTGCCTCAGCCTGCATCACTGATGCCCTGAACTACCGAACCCTCCTGCTCCGCGTTCCGTCTCCGTCAATTCCGCTACCTCTTGCCAGGCCGCCTGCATGCAGGACGCAATAACCATCTGCGCTATGCGGTCTCCGCGTTGAATATGAAACGGCACATCCCCCAGGTTGATCAGAATTACGCCGACTTCACCGCGATAATCGGCATCGATCGTACCCGGCGAATTCAGCACACTGATGCCGTGTTTCAGCGCCAGCCCTGAACGGGGACGCACCTGGGCTTCAAAACCTTCGGGCAAGGCCATAGCAAAGCCGGTCGGAATCAGGCGCCGCTCGCCCGGCTGCAGCACCACGGATTCCTCCACAGCCGCTCGCAGATCCATACCGGCAGCCGCCGCACTGGCATAATGCGGCAACTGCAGCCCCTCGCCATGTGGCAATCGTTGTATTGCAATCACGGGTCCTTTCATGTTTCCCCCTCCATGTCATGAATCATGTGCACCAACCGCTCGGCCAATTGTGCCTTATGCATCTCCGGCAGTTCGATCACCTGCCCGGCATCCACCCACCAGCCACCGCCCAGCGTGCTCCCCATACGACCGGCATCATTGGCCACAATCGCATCCACACCCTTGGCCTGCAATTTCCGCTGCGCATGGTCGATATGTTCTTCCCGCTCGGCCGCAAAGGCAATTACCCGCCGAGGACGTTGTGTCATATGCGCGATATCCGCCACAATATCGGCATTTTCCGTCAACTGTAGTGAGACCTGTCCATGCCCCTGACGCTTAAGCTTGCCATACACCGGCTCTGCAATGCGATAATCACTGACGGCCGCGGCTGCAACAAACACATCCGCACCCTCAGCATGCGTCATGCATGCCGCATGCATCTGTTGTGCACTTTCCACATCAATACGCTGCATCGGCATCGCGCTATACGCCACATCAGGACCTGCCACCAGTGTGACCGTTGCCCCTGCGACCATGGCTGCCTCGGCAATATGCAAACCCAGCATACCGGAAGCCCGATTGCTCAATATGCGCACATCGTCCCAGCGCTCCCGGGTCGGACCGGTATTGATGACCCAGTGCTGCCCCTGCAAAAACGGCGTGCCGCAGGTACAACGAATCGCAGCCAGTATTGTTTCCGGCTCGCTCAAACGTCCAACGCCCTGCTCCCCACAGGCCAGTTCACCTTCCTCGGGCCCGACCATATACACACCACGTTCCTGCAACAGCGCAATATTCCGCTGCGTAGCCTCTGCCTGCCACATAGTCGTATTCATTGCCGGCGCCAGCAGACAGGGAATATCCGCCGCCAGAAACATGGTCGTCAGTAAATCATCGGCCATGCCGTGAGCAAAACGGGCTATCAGATTGGCCGTCGCCGGTGCCACCAGCAACACGTCGGCTTCACGTACCAGCCGAATATGCCCCATTTCACGTTCGCTGGTCAGATCAAACAGTTCCGTATACACCTGCCGGCCAGTCAACGCCTCAAACATCAATGGCGACACGAATTGCTGTGCGCCGGACGTCATGACGCAGCGCACCTCCGCCCCCTGCCTGCGCAGCAGGCGCGCCAGTTCGGCAACGCGATACACCGCGATGCCGCCGCCAATGCCCAGCAGGATACGCTTGCCGTTCAGCATCAGCCTGCGCGCAGTTCCTGCAGTGCCTCGTAAACGGCCTGTACATGCCCCTTCACACGCACCTTGCGCCAGAGCTTGCGTACAATGCCGTCCGGATCGATAATAAATGTCGAACGCTCAATACCCCGCACCTGTTTGCCATACATGTTTTTCATCTGGATGACGTCGAACGCTTTGCATAAAGCCTCTTCCGCATCTGCAATCAGGCGAAACGGCAGAGCCTGCTTTTCGGCGAAACGCTGATGTGAAACCAGCGAATCGCGACTGACACCGATAATCTCCGCATCCAGTTGCTTGAAGTCGTTCAGTGCATCACGGAACTCACAGGATTCCGTTGTGCAACCTGGTGTCGAATCCTTGGGGTAAAAATAGAGCACAACCCATAAGCCTTTCAGCTCCACCAGATTGACCTCACCTTCCGGCCATGCCGGCACGGCAAGATCGGGAACCCGGTCACCCTCGTTCAATGTATAATCACCCATGGTTCACTCCTTTCATTATCGTTACCACGACAATCGCTGCGGTTTTTTCTTTTCAGGCTCCGATGATAGTGTATGCGCATCATCCGTCGAGGAGAAAGCGCGTGAACGAAATCATACTGGCCGAACCCAGAGGCTTTTGCGCCGGCGTTGACCGGGCCATCGAAATTGTCGAACGGGCGCTCGAAGTCTATGGAGCCCCGGTCTATGTACGCCATGAGATCGTGCACAACCGTTTTGTCGTTGAAGACCTGCGCACCAAAGGCGCGGTCTTTATCGATGAAGTAGACGATGCACCGGACGGTGCCCTGCTGATCTTTTCTGCCCATGGTGTCAGCAAGGCCGTGCGCCAGCGCGCCGATGAGCGTGGCCTGCGCGTTATCGATGCGACCTGCCCTCTGGTCACGAAGGTGCATCTGGAATTGCTGCGCCATTATGCCCAGGGTGATCAGGTCATTCTAATCGGCCATGCCGGTCACCCGGAAGTAGAAGGTACGATGGGCCAGGCACCGGAAGGCGCCGTATTGCTCATCTCCGAAGCGGAAGAGGTTGCCGGTTTGCAGGTTCGCAATGCGGACAAACTGGCCTATGTCACCCAGACCACCTTATCCGTAGATGATACCCGGGATGTTATCACTGCGCTCAAACAACGTTTTCCGAATATCAAAGGACCCAAACGAGAAGACATCTGTTATGCCACCAGCAATCGCCAGCTGGCCGTCAAGGAACTGGCGCAAAACTGCGATATCGTGCTGGTCATCGGCTCGAAAAACTCATCGAACAGCAATCGCCTGCGCGAGGTAGCCGAACGGGGCGGCGCACGCGCCTATCTGATTGATGGCGCGGAAGATATCAATACAACATGGCTGGAACAGATCGAACACGTCGGTGTCACCGCTGGCGCATCAGCACCGGAAGTGCTGGTGCAAGGCGTCATTGACTGGTTGAAGAACCATGGCGCGAAGACTGTCACCCCATTAACCGTACGTGAGGAAAACGTGCATTTCTCCCTGCCGGACTCCCTGCGCACTCCGTCCGCCTAACCGCCAAGATATTGCAACAGCAACAGGCTACTGCCTCCACCGAACATCAGAGTAAACGCTCGCAGCCACGGCTGCTCGGCAATCGGCTTGAAAGCTCCTTCATGAATCGGCTCTATCTGCTCTTTACAAAAAGCCAGTGAATCTTCCTTATTTGTACCATATGTGCTCCGTTTGTTCACACCAAACACCATTTTTGTTTCCACCACGCGAATGTGCTCAAGGATACATTCCCTGAATTCCAGCGCCCGCCGCCGCAAAAGAATGGCCACGGAAAAAGCGATCAGACCATTCACACCCGCCACCAACACCAACGCGTAAGCTTCCCCAAATAGTAGACAGTTCATAAGTAGAGTTTTCTGGCAGACTTGAGCCAGGAGACGAGGAATGCAGAAGAGTAGATTTAGCGAGACACAGATTGTGTCAATTTTGAAGCAGGGCGATGCTGGGATGTCGGTAAAAGTTTATGCCGCCAACATGGCATCAGCCAGGCGACCTATTACAAGTGGAAAGTCAAAGTATGGTGGTATGGAAGCATCCGACCTGAAACGAATCAAGGCTGGAGGCGGAGAATGCCAGGCTCAAGCGCATGTATGCCGATCTGGCGCTTGAGAATACGGCGATGAAATCTGATCTCAAAAAAACTGTAGGGCCGACTGCGAAGCGTGACTCCATTGGAAGTCCGGCAAAACTACGCCAGAAACTCTACTTTTAATTTGTCGCCTTGACAGGGAAGCTTACGCTCTCCCATTAACCCCATACCGGAGCCATGACTCCAGTATAGTATACTTTTCAATGGGTTGAGTTCAGATCGATGCAGCGCCCAGACTAAAAGCTTCAGATTCCCCTTGCCTGCCCGGCGGCATTACCAATATAGCTGCCCGGCGTCATGGCCAGCAACTGCTCTTTTGCCTCTGCCGGAATATCCAGCTCCAGCACAAACTCGCGCAATGCTTCCGGCGTAATCCCCTTACCACGCGTCAGCGCCTTCATCTGCTCATACGGATTGGGCAGACCATACCGCCGCATGACCGTCTGCACGGCCTCGCCGAGCACTTCCCAGGTCGCTTCGAGATCGGCATACAGTCGCTGCGGATTGATTTCCAGCTTGCCCAACCCTTTCATGGCCGAGGCATAGGCCAGCACCGAATAGCCAAAGCCCACGCCAAGATTGCGCAGCACTGTCGAATCGGTCAGATCACGCTGCCAGCGCGATATCGGCAACTTGCCGGCCAGATGTTGCAGCACTGCATTGGCCAGGCCCAGATTACCTTCAGCATTCTCGAAATCGATCGGATTAACCTTGTGCGGCATCGTTGAAGAACCGACTTCACCGGCCACGACCTTCTGTTTGAAATAACCGAGCGAGATATAGCCCCAGATATCACGGCAGAAATCGATCAGAACCGTATTGAAGCGAGCCACCGCCTCATTAAATTCAGCGATATAATCGTGCGGCTCGATCTGAATCGTGTACGGATTCCAGACCAGCCCCAGCGATTCCACAAAGGATCGGGCAATCTCCGGCCAATCCAGTTCCGGATAAGCCGCCAGATGCGCATTGTAATTACCGACAGCCCCGTTGATCTTGCCCAGGATCTCGACATCCGCCAGTTGTCTACGCTGACGACGCATGCGATAGGCCACATTGGCCCATTCCTTGCCCATCGTTGTCGGGCTGGCCGGCTGACCATGCGTGCGTGACAATAATGGCTGCTCCGCGTAGGCATGTGCACCATCCACCACGGCCCCGATCAGTGCATCCATTTCCGCCAGCAATATCTCATCACGTGCCTGTTTGAGCATCAGCGCATAGGACAGATTATTGATATCTTCCGATGTGCAGGCGAAGTGGAAAAACTCGGCCACGCCAGCAATCTCCGCCTCTCCCGCCACCTGTTCTTTCAGGTAATACTCCACGGCCTTCACATCATGATTGGTCGTCGCCTCGATTTCCTTGACCTTTGCTGCTGCAGCTTCGTCAAACTGTTCGACAATTGTATCAAGAAACGCATTCGCCTGTGCAGAGAATGCCGGCACTTCAACAATGCCTTCATGCGCAGCCAGCATCTGCAGCCAGCGAACCTCGACCGTGACACGTGCGCGAATCAGACCGTATTCACTGAAAATCGGACGTAATGACGACACCTTGCCGTCATAGCGTCCATCCAGTGGCGAAAGTGCTGTCAGCGTTGAAAGAGACATAACGGTTACCTCGAACGATTAATGGGGCGCAAATTTACACGATTTGCCCATGCTGCGCAGCAAGCAAACATCAGGGTGATGATACTTCATGCCAGGCCGGCCTCGGCCAGCGACCGTCGATATGAATTGTCCGTTTGCCCCAATGCAGCTGGCCACGCAGCAAATAGTTGCTATCCATACTCACCGCGCCGGTAAAATGATCCGTTTTCGTTTCCACAATCAACCTGTCTGCCTGCAATATCCCTTGCTTTAACTGCAAGCGCATGGCGAACTTACGGAACGGCCAGCGATGATCCGCCTCCTGCCAGATACCTTCGTATAACGCCATATCGCCTTTGACATCCATATCTAGCATACGTTTTGCCGGCCAGTAACCGGCCAGTGTCAAATTCGTCGCAAGACGCCCCTGCAAATTAACACCCAGCCATTGCTGCAAGGCAGGCAGTTTTTCCAGTGCCAGTGCTGAAACATGCAAATCTCCGCTGAGTTTCACCTGCTGATCCTCGCGCTGCAATGCCATACCATGCGATGTCACTTCAGCTTCTGCCAGCCTCGCCTTCCAGTCTCGCAATTGCAGCACACCTTGCTGCAAGCGATACTGTCCCTGTAAGGCATGCCATGATACTTGTCCCCATTGCACCTGCAGACCGGCAATCGTGCCACGCACCGCCAGCTTCTCATCCAGATGCGGTATATCCCCGACACTGTCCCAATCAAGATATCCGCCCAGCACATGAATCGTGCCTGTTCCCTGCAATACATGGTATTGGCCGGCCAGGTTGACCTGTCCCTTTTGCAACTTCATAAACACATGCTCGGAAGACAGCACACCTTTTCGTGCATGCATATGCCCATCCAGTTGCCAGTTCTCCGTGCCAAAAGCATGCAGATCAAGATCACCGGAAAGTTTGCCCAGCCAGCCAGACAGGGATATATCACCCTGACTGGATGCGGTAAAGTCACCAATCACGCGACCACGAAACGCAATGCCATCAGTGCCGATCAGATGCAGGCCGACTTCTTCAAGCTGTGCAAAATCCAGCGCACCCTGTTGTACCTTAAGCTGCTGCTCCTGCGCATCTCGTTGCCACAATAACGATTGCACACCGGAACCACCAAAACGACACTCTCGCATGGTTAAGGTATCGCGTTCGGGCTGACGCTTCAGTGTCAATGAACACTGCGCCTGCATACGCGCCGGTTTTCGCGTAATCGATGCATAATCAATGCGTGCCGCTGTTGCATCAAAATTCATGCCGATGGAATACTGCTCACCGTTCTGCTCCAATGTCACCGCGCCCTGTACCCGACCCTCACCAGCGACATCCGGCGCCTCATCCAGTGAAGCCAGCACCAGATTAGCCAGAGGCACCCAAATGGCATCAATGCCCTGCGTGCTGGCCTCTCCTTTCAAACCCTGCTGTGGATCGTATTCCGCCGACAACATCAGATGATCCGTGGCCCCGGGGCGACCAAGCACAGCATGGTTTATCTTCCAGTGCATACCCGTTCCCGTGAAGTCTGTAATATCCATCTGCATCTCGGGCAGGGCAATGGTATTGCTGCCAAAATGGAACAGCGGTTTTTTCAGCCGTACGGTTCCCTGCCCTGACCATTGATTCTGCTGCCAGCGAATCACCGAATTCATCGTCATTTCACCATCAATATGCACCGGCTCCACGGCCTGTTCCGCCCATACCAGCTTCAATGCATTTAACGGAAGTTTTTTGCCTTGCATCCTTGTTTCGCAGGCCTGTTGCTGGCACCAGCCATCAATGGCAATCACGGCTCCGGCATCAAAATGCACGAATGCATCGCGCCAGATCAGCAATGTTTCTTCCGGGTGCTCCACTTTGCCGCGAAACTTGACCAATTGCTCATCACCACGCTGGATTTTCCCTTCACCAAAAAGTGTCCATGCATGTCTGGATGTCAGATTAAAGGTTGCCGAGCCACTGAACTGTTCGTGACCGGTTAATTGTTCGGCAAGCGTTACCGGCAAAAACTCGGCATACGGTGCCAGCAAAACCTGTTCGATCTTGAACTTACCAAAACTTCTGACCACCTCACCCTGCCGGAATGTCAGCCGACCATAGGAACGTACCAGATGATTCTCAATCATGGTCTGGAACTCCCATGAGGCATCCCGATTTCTACCGATATCGCGCACATCCAGCGTGAAATCATCCAGCCAGGTATGCGCATCCAACACCAGCCTGCCATGGCTGATTTCCACCCGCTGGAATGGAATATGAGCAAGCTGCATCCACAGTTCGTCATTGCCCTGCATTGCAGGCAAGCGAAATGTCACCTCATTGAAATGAATGGAACCCAACTCGAGTTTGCCGAACAGAAACGGCATCAGGTTTGCATGTACCAGCACATGTTCAGCCTCGACCTGTACACTACCACGCCGCATGGCAACCCCATCCAGACGCACGCCCGGCTCGGGGAACAGGGTTAGCGTCACGGCTTTCGCTGCCATATCCACCCCGATATTCTGTGCGGCCCGGACCATCATGGCCTGCACATCCAATTGCTGCAGCCGATAGTTCGCCACAGTGAATACCAAAGCGAACAGCAAAACTGCAAGCAACAGATAACGACGCATCAGCAGCTTGTCACGATGGCGGATATCCGGCGCACAAGGCACGAACGAACGCATTCATGCCATATGCGCACCATCTCAACCGTCCAGCAATGCTTTCAGCCGCTGATTAACCAATGCCGGGTTAGCCTGCCCTTTCGAGGCTTTCATGACCTGACCGACAAAGAAGCCAAACAGCTTGTCCCGTCCGGCACGGTACTGCTCCAGTTGTTGCGGGTTCGCCTCGAACACCTGCAAAATCATCGTATCAATGGCTCCCGTATCACTGACCTGCTTCAGCCCTTTGGACTCGATAATGACATCGGCATCGTCACCACTTGCCACCATATCGCTTAATACTTCCTTAGCGATCTTGCCGGAAATTGTGCCGTCCTCGATACGATCAAGCAGCCCGGCAAATTGTCTTGCGCTGATTGGTGAATCGTCGATATCGCGTCCAACCTCTTTCAGGCGCCCGAGCAGCTCATTGGCCAGCCAGTTGGCACAACGTTTCGGATCGGACGGATGCGCCGCCACCAGCGCTTCATACCAGCCGGCCAGTTCACGGGTCTGACTGAGCACATCGGCATCATAGGGCGACAGACCATATTCGCTTTCGAAACGCTGGCGCAACTGCCCTGGCAATTCCGGCATGCCATCGCGTATGGCATCGACCTGTTGCTTCGAAATACGCAATGGCGGCAAATCGGGCTCCGGAAAATAGCGGTAATCATGTGCCTCTTCCTTACTGCGCATCGAACGGCTTTCGCCCTTCACCGAATCATACAGACGCGTCTCCTGCACGACCGTGCCACCATCCTCGATCAGTTCGATCTGGCGATTGGCCTCGTATTCGATAGCCTGCTTGATGAAACGAAAAGAATTAAGGTTTTTCAGCTCGGCGCGCGTGCCCAGCGGTTCGCCGCGACGACGCACGGACACATTGGCATCACAGCGGAACTGTCCTTTCTCCATATCCGCGCCGGAAACATCGAGAAAGCGTACCAACTGATGCAGTTGCTTCAGATAGGCAACGGCCTCATCGGCCGAACGCATGTCCGGCTCGGAGACAATCTCCATCAGCGGGATCCCCGAACGATTCAGATCAATGTGCGACACGCCATCCAGACCTTCATGCAGCGACTTGCCGGCATCCTCTTCCATATGAATACGCGTGATACCGATGCGTTTTTCACCATCAGGGGTCGGAATATCCAGATAACCATGTTCCACCAGCGGCACAGCGAACTGGCTGATCTGATAGCCTTTGGGTAGATCAGGATAGAAATAGTTCTTGCGATCGAATTTCGATTCCAGATTGATCTGCGCATTGATGGCCAGGCCGGTGAGTACAGTCTTGCTCACAGCCTCGCTGTTCAACACCGGAAGCTGACCGGGCATGCCCAGGCAAACCGGACAGGTCTGCGTATTCGGCTCGGCGCCAAAATCAGTGGAACAACCGCAAAACGCCTTGGTTTTGGTATTAATCTGGACGTGTACTTCCAGGCCGATAACAACTTCCCAGCTCATCAGTTCCCTCCCGTGGCCGGCGTCTGCGACAACCAGTCTGTCGCCGCTTCATAGGCGCTAGCCGCAGCCAGGATGCGATCTTCCTGCCAGGCCGGCGCAATCCATTGCAGGCCAACCGGCAAGCCATCGGCAAAGCCGCAGGGTTGCGATAGCCCCGGCAGACCGGCCAGATTCAATGCAATCGTAAACACATCAGCTAGATACATAGTCAGTGGATCATCCGTTTTCTCGCCGATGCGGAATGCTGTGACCGGTGAGGTCGGCGTCAGCAATACATCTACCTGCTCAAAGGCACGGATGAAATCCTGCCGAATCAACGTGCGTACCTGCTGCGCTTTCAGATAATAGGCATCATAATAACCGGAGGAGAGGGCAAACGAGCCGGTCAGGATACGTCGTTTGACTTCCGCACCGAAGCCCTCGTCGCGCGTACGCGTATACATGTCCAGCAAATCCTCCGGCGCATCGCAGCGATGGCCAAAACGCACGCCATCATAACGCGACAGGTTGGCCGAGGCCTCCGACGGCGCAATAACATAATAGGCTGCGACAGCCGCCGAGGTATGCGGCAGCGATACATCGACGATTTCCGCACCCAGTTCACGACAGGTTTCAATAGCCGCCTCCACAGCCTGCAATACACCGGCATCCATACCGTCGATGAAATATTCTTTCGGCCGGCCAATCTTCAGCCCCTTCATCTCGCGGGCAGTACATGCTCCCAGCCAGTCGATCTCGCGCGCATCGGCCACGCTGGTGGCATCGCCGGAATCATGGCCACACATCACCGACGCCAGCAGGGCCGCATCTTCCACGCTGCGCGTCATCGGGCCTGCCTGATCCAGCGATGAGGCAAAGGCGATGATGCCGCGCCGCGATACGCGTCCATACGTCGGCTTCATGCCGGTAATACCGCACAGACTGGCCGGCTGGCGGATGGAGCCGCCGGTATCCGTCCCCAGGGCCGCCGGCGCCATGCCTGCGGCCACGGCACAGGCCGAACCGCCGGATGAGCCGCCCGGAATACGTGCCGTATCCCATGGATTACGACACGGGCCAAAGGCAGACGTCTCATTGGATGAGCCCATGGCAAATTCATCCATATTTGTCTTGCCGAACAACACGGCACCAGCCTCTTTCAGGCGAGTGATGACATGCGCATCGTATGGTGCTCGATAGCCCTGCAGGATGTTCGAGCAGCATTGTGTCGGCCCGTCCTGCGTGCAGAAAATATCCTTCACTGCAATCGGCAATCCTTCCAGCGGGCGCGCACCATGAGCGGCACGGTGGGCATCCGAAGCCGCCGCTTGCTCCAGCACCTCATTGGCATCGATATGCACAAAGGCATTGAGTTCGCCATTCAGGACCTCCACGCGTTGCAGGTAACGCTCAGCCAGCGAGCGCGCTGTCTGCTCGCCGGATTCAAGTTGTTTGCGAAGCTCGCTTAAAGTTGTAAACACCATTATTCAATCACCTTGGGAACAATATAAAGGCCGGACTCGGTGGCCGGTGCCGGCTGCTGCAATGCCTCACGCCGGTTGGCATTGCTGACGATATCGGCCCGCAGCGGCATGGCGACATCATGCGGGTGCGCCGTCGGCGGCACGCCCTCGGTATCAATCTCGGACAGCTGATCGATATAGCCGACGATCTGTTCAAGCTGTGGCCCCAGTTTGGCGGCTTCTTCATCCGTCAAGCGAATGCGTGCCAGCATGGCTACTTTTTGCACATCAATATTCATGGATATCCACCTGCTGCGCCTGTTACGATACTGTAACGGCACCATATTCGAAGTGCGCGCAAGGATAGCCCATTGACCGCCATTGCTCCATATCCGCATCGCCATGCCGCCAGTCCAATGAAATGCCAGCGCACTGGCGCAATGCATCATAGACCTCTATAATAGAGACATGTCCTTTCAGACAAGGAGATTCAGATGAAAGATTTCGCCAAAGGCATCGATGGTTCGCGCACAACACTGGGTAGCAGACACCTGGAAACGGTATTATGCGAAGGCCTGTACCGTGACAATCCGGATCTGGAGCGCCTGGGCATGCTTGTTCTCGATGAAAATGAGCGCCTGACCTTCTACCGTACCGAAAACGGCATCGTCATTGATATCCATCCTGAAAACCGGCACCTGATTCTCGGCACCAGCAATTTCGGCGACCCGATTAAAAAAGTGGTCTGGTTCTGCATTGCCCGCGAAGTGGCCCAGGTTCTGGGCGGCAGCTTCATGCAGGGTCGCTTCCTGCCCGGCGCTGGCCTGCGCGAAAAAAGCAAAGACCTGATCACCGCCTTTGTCCGCCACACCACACAGCTGACAGCGCCCGAAGCATAATACAACCAGCTACGCTCCGGAGTGTTTGTCAGCCTGACACACTGGACGCGCCTTTACTCCGGCTGTTTCTTCGTAAAGAATCACTGACCATGCGTCTTTCCGAGCGAATCAGAAACGCTCTGGCTGCAAGCCAGTCTCAGGATGAAATGCTCATCTCCTCACTGGGAGCCATAGCTGGCATCACGCTGGTGGCCTGGGCCAGTTACCATCTGGTCGGCATCACAGGGCTCCCCTATATCGTGGCCTCCATGGGCGCAGCCGCCGTACTGCTGTATGCCGCACCGCACAGCCCGCTAACTCGCCCATGGTCGTTTGTCGGCGGGCACCTGATTTCAGCCCTGGTCGGTGTCAGTTGCGCCCAGTGGATTCCCGATCCGTTCATCGCCGCCGGTCTCGCTGTCGGCCTGGCCATCTATGCCATGCATCAGCTCAACTGCCTGCACCCACCCGGTGGCGCGGCAGCCCTCGTGGCAGTCATTGGCGGCGAACCCATCCACTCACTGGGCTATCTCTATGTGTTGATGCCGGTCGGGCTGAATGTATTGATTCTTGGCGCAGCCGTCTGGTTGACGCGCTGGGTCATCGCCCAACGAAAAAAACCGGAACGCTTCATGCCCGTGCCGGATGAACATGCCGTACACGATCTACCCAGTCCGGTACCGTTCTCCGCAGAGGACCTGCACAGTGCACTGCAGGAAATCGACACCTATATCGATGTCACCATTGAAGACCTGCAGGATATTTATACCCGGGCCACCGCCTTTGCGCACCGACGCAATCTGCAGGACATAACCTGCCGGGATATGATGACCCATGCTGTCATCAGCATGGAATTCGGCGATCATCTGCAAGATGCCTGGCAACTGATGCAACAGCATCGCATCAAAAGCCTGCCGGTTGTCAATCGAGTGCGGCGCGTCATTGGCATCATCACCCTCAGCGATTTCATCCGGGCCGCCGCCAGCTTCCCCGGAGAAACGCTTGAGGAGCGCCTGAAAGCACTGATCAAACCAACGCCCGGCATCAGCTCGGATAAACCCGAAGTCGTCGGCCAGCTGATGACCACATCCGTCACCACGCTGCCCGAAGATGCTCCGCTGGCTGATGCGCTGACCATCTTCACTGCGCAGGGCATCAGCCATATTCCGATCCTGAACAATGAACAACGCCTGTGCGGCATGCTCTCCCGCACCGATGTCGCCACATTCCTGCGCGCTCCCGTCACGCAAGCAGAAGCCAGGTCCGCTTAATCAGGGCAATACAATCCGCTCCCAGACAATTATATCAGACAAAATAAGGCCGAATCTCATAGATCCGCATGTCTGCAAATGTAGTCCAGCACCTCGATGAATATATGGTAGCGCATTTGACGCGCCGCACCGGATGAGTTGGGATAACCGGTGATGCAGCTTCGCAGAGGAGGGTAAAATAATAATAGGGAACCTCGAAAAACCGGTTCATTTATGAGATCATGCACACAAAGCACGGAG
>CAZTGM010000002.1:0-78760 GCA_964613235.1 uncultured Zetaproteobacteria bacterium
GCATTCGATTCTCCGCCACAGGATAAAGTCGAGACCGAGCCTGGAAGTCATACCTTTAGACTGTATGCCCGTTACGACGATATTATCAGGGATACCTATCGGCAGAAACTGCGGTTTGTTACCTTTTTCGAGGGCTCCATTCATGGGCTGGATGTTGGTGCACCGGTTGAGTTCCAGGGCATCCGTATCGGCCAGGTCACCAGTATCCGGCTGGAATTCGATCATGACAAACATAACTACCGTATCCCGGTTACGCTGGAAGTCGAACCGGAACGTATGCCTGGCCCGCAAACGCGGAATCCGCAGCAGATTCGCCAGACATTACTGGCCATGATATCACAGGGGCTGCGTGCACAATTGCAGACATCCAGTCTGCTCACCGGCAAGCTGTATGTTGGCCTGACCATGCATCCCGATGATATCTCGCCGCGTCTGGTTGCTGCTGCAGACAATACGCTGCCGGAGATTCCTTCCGTGCCTGGCGGGCTGGATCAGATGCAGGCATCCATGCAGAATATTCTGAGCAAGCTGGAGAAGCTGGATACCCGGAAGATGGGGGATGATCTGAAAACATCCCTGCATGCCTTCCGTCGCGTGGCTGAAAAACTGGATAAGGGCAATCCGGATGAAGTGCTGACGCAGGCCAGACAGACGCTGAAGAGTCTGGATCGGGTGCTTGATCCGACCTCACCGGCGCAATACCGGATTGATCAGATGAGCCGGGACTTGTCTGATATGGCACGCGCCATTCGTGCGTTTGTGGATATGCTGGAACGTCATCCCAATGCACTTATTTTCGGTAATGCTCGGGCAGGAGAATGATTATGCGTTATTTGTCCCAATTCCTGATGCCCTGCATGATGCTGTTAGGCCTGTCAGGCATGGTCGGCTGCAGTAGCTCACCAGATACGCAGTATTATATGCTCGACAGCATCAAACCTGCCGGACAGCCGATGCAAGTCGCAAAGGCGCCGTCCATGGTCATTCAGGTGGATATTCCTCCTTATCTGGATCGGTCGGATATGGTTTATCGTCAGAGCGACAATCATTTGCATATCGATGAATATCATCAATGGGGAGGGCATCTGCGCGATAATATCGCCAGTACGCTGGCGCAGAATCTGGACGGCCGCTTGACCTCCGCCAATATCAGCGTGGCCCCCGCAATGCATATGTCAGATAAAACGCTGGTACTGTACATTCGTATCCGTGCATTCGAGCGCATGCCTGATGGCCATGTGCATTTGTCTGCGTACTGGCAACTGCTGTCGCATGGCGAGGCGGTTTATTCCAGTGGTGAAGAATTAACAGGAGAGAAAACCCTTACGGATCAGGATTACGACGGCATGGCGGCCGATATGAGCATGCTGTTGGCGCAGTTATCGGACCACATCGTCGGGGTGGTGCAGAAATATTCTCCCTCATAAGTGGCGGTGGTCAGATATGTCGTTCTCTGGAAAGTGTTTCTCACCAGACCAGATCATATTGACAGAAGCTGGCCGAATTATCTTATGTTTTGCGTGGTATTCTTTGCCGGGATGACATAAAATCGTTGCTCTGGCCATGGTGTTGACGTGATCATTCGGGGAGAAATTATGATGAAATATATATTGCCAATGCTGCTATTTGCTCTGCTGATATGGCATGTGCCGGCATCAGCTGCCGGTATGGGTTTTGTTGCCAAGCGGCCGATGGGCTCATTTACGGCTGAAGACTCGAGAATCTTCAAACAGACTTTGTTTGATGTGCTGGATCATCAGCCGGATGGAAAAGCGGTTGAATGGGCCAATGATGCAAGCGGACATTCAGGTAAAATCAAATCAGTGGCGACCTTTGAGGAAAACAGGCAGACCTGCCGCACAATTCGCGTACTCAATCGTGCCGGTGGCGTGACAGGGCAGGGCAAATTCGACTTTTGCAAACAGGCCGATGGCACATGGAAGATTGTGCCCTGATGGCTTTCCGTCTTGCCCGTGTCGACAGAACAATCTAAGTTTGATGAATGTTGATGTGGAGGAAACACGAATGAAACGACTGTCGGGTTTGTATTTTGGCATTGTATGTATGTTATTGGTGTCAGGCGGGAACGCTATTGCTGCCGGCAGTAGCGATACGATGGAAATGCTGCAGCAGGAAGTCGAGCTCACTGTGGCGGCACTGGAAATGCAGCGCAAGGCCGTAATCGCGGCCAATATGCAGCTGTCCGATAAAGAGCAGTCGTTCTGGCCCGTTTATAATGCCTACCGGGATGCAATGCGTAAGGTCATTGATCAGCGTATTGATGTAATCAGTGAATATCTCCATGCTGTTGAGCAACAGACATTGGATGAACATCAGGCGGGGCGTTTGCTGGATCGTTATTTGCGCGTTCTGGCGGGTCGCATTGATGTTAAAAAACGGTTCCGTAATCAGTTCTTGAAAATATTGCCGGCCACAAAGGTGGTGCGTTTCTATCAGCTGGATAATCGCTTTGACCTGTTGGTGAACATGGAGCTTGCCCGCAGTGTTCCGCTGGCCGGGCAGTAATTGCCATGCCTTGTTTTCGCCATCAACAGGGGAGGGAATCATGAAGAGATTGTTGCTATTGCTGCTGTTGATGCCGGGTGCGGCTTATGCAGCATCTTCCGATGCGCAAGGTATGGGTGAACACCAGCTTGCGGCGGCACTGATTGTTTCCGCCCTGCAGGCGGAGCGCAAGGCTGTGATTGCCGGGAACCTTAAACTCAGCGATGAGGAACAGAATGTGTTCTGGCCGGTATATCATGCCTATCGCATGGATGCTGATGCGCTGAAACAGCACTTGCTGGCACTGAGCAGTGATTATGTCGCAAGCCATGATGCCGGTACGCTGAATGAAGCCAGGGCGCGCCAACTGCTGGATGAGATGCTGTCGTTGCAACAGCAGGTGGTGCAACTAAAACGCAAATATGTCAAAGCCTTTAGCAAGGCGTTGCCGGTAAAAAAGGTGATGCGTTTTTACCAGCTTGATGGTCGTATGGATAATTATGAAATGCTGAAAATGGCTCATTCCTTACCATTAATGGAAATGAAATAGTGCAGGCGAGGACAGACAGGCATCGCATAAGAAGCCTGCTTGTTCCGGGCATCATGGCATGTGTGCTGCCGGCTGCATGCGCTACGTCCACGCGGCTGGTACATGCCTGAATATCACCGAATTTTTCAGGTGCGGCCTATCAGCATGTGATGGTGATTACGCCGGATGATGTTTCACGCCGTGCCTATGAGGCGGCTTTTGTCGAGCGCCTTGAGAAAAAGAAAGGGGCCGGGCTATCGAGGCCAATACACTGATGCCGGATGTGCGCCAATATGAACAGAAGGCGAAACTGCAGGCTGCAGTGAAGAAGGCAGAGGCGGATTTGTTAATCATCACTTCGCTGATCGCCATCGACAAAAAGGAGCGTTACATTCCGCCACCAAGGTCAGATTCAGTGACAGTTTTTTATTGCCGCCAAGCCTGTTTTGCAGGTCCAGAACCGTATTGTAAAAATGGCGACGGCAATAATCGCGGCTCATGCCACCAGGAGACTGATAAAAGGCGCAATAATATAACAGACACTAAGCACCAGCAGAACAACAAGACCGAGACGAAGGGCGGTGTCAATCACATCCTGTCTGGCTGTCAATTTGTCACTTGTAACTTTTCCCTCATGCGAGTCTGGCCTGCAGACTCCCCTTTACACAGTATCATGGCAAGGTCAGAAGGACATAGAATATGCATCATCACAACGGTTGTGAATGCTTCTTTCAGCCTTTCCTGCTTGGCGAAAAGGAGGGGTGACGTTAGGTTGCGCCGGAATTTCTTTGCAAGGGGTTGTTATGAGCCGGAACTTTGTGTTTACATCGGAGTCTGTGTCCGAGGGGCATCCCGACAAGGTTGCGGACCGTATTTCGGATGGCGTGCTGGATGCGATCTTGCAGCAGGACAAGCATGCACGAGTGGCCTGCGAAACGCTGGTGACGACGGGCATGGCGCTGATTGCCGGCGAGATTACGACCTCGGCTGTCGTTGATTATCAGGATATCGTACGCAGCGCGATTCGCGAGATTGGTTACAATTCATCGGCCATGGGCTTCGACTGGGAATCCTGTGCTGTACTGGTGACGCTGGACAAGCAGTCGCCGGATATCGCCATGGGTGTGAATGAAGGCGAGGGACTGGATTTGGATCAGGGCGCTGGTGACCAGGGCCTGATGTTTGGCTATGCCACCAACGAAACCGATGTATTGATGCCGACGCCGATTCATCTGTCGCACCAGTTGGTGCAGCGTCAGGCGGAGGTGCGCAAACGCGGCATTCTGGGTTTCCTGAGGCCGGATGCCAAATCGCAGGTGACCGTGCGTTACGAAAACAGCAAGCCGGTGGCTATCGATGCGGTGGTATTGTCTACGCAGCATGAGCCGGATGTGGAATACACGGATCTGGTGGAGGCCATGATGGATGAAGTGATTCATCCGGTGCTGGATTCGACCGGGCTACTGCATGCTGACACCGAATATCATATCAATCCGACGGGGCGCTTTGTTATCGGTGGCCCAGTTGGTGATTGTGGCGTCACCGGGCGCAAGATTATCGTCGATACCTATGGCGGTTTCGGTCATCACGGTGGTGGCGCGTTTTCGGGTAAGGATCCGACGAAAGTGGATCGTTCTGCCTGTTATATGATGCGTCATGTGGCCAAGAATATTGTTGCCGCAGGCCTGGCTGAGCGTTGCGAAGTGCAGGTGGCCTATGCCATTGGCGTGGCGCGGCCATTGTCGGTAATGATTAATACGTTCGGTACCGGCAAGATCGATGAGGGGAGGTTGTCCGAGATCGTGCGCGAGGTGTTCGATCTGCGACCCAAGGGCATTGTGCAGCAACTGGATCTGCTGCGTCCGATTTATGCCAATACGTCTGCCTATGGCCACTTCGGCCGTGAGTTGCCGGAATTCTCCTGGGAGAAGACGGACAAGGTGGAGGCGCTGCGCGCTGCTGCAGGGCTGTAACCCGTTTCAGGCTGAGGGGCACTGCAACAGGCTGGTCAGGCCTGCCAGGCTCAGTCGCTAATGTTTTAACGGTGCTCATATTTTTATCATGATAGGAGTATGAGAATGTCTGATTTTACTGACTTCAAAGTGGCGGATATGTCGCCGGAAACGGTGTCGTGGGGGCGTAAGGAACTGACGATCGCCGAGACCGAAATGCCGGGCCTGATGGCTATCCGCGAAAAGTATGCCGCCGAGCAGCCGCTCAAGGGGGCGCGTATTGCCGGTTCCCTGCACATGACCATTCAGACCGGTGTACTGATTGAAACGCTGACCGCGCTTGGTGCGGAAGTGCGCTGGGCCTCATGCAATATTTTTTCCACGCAGGATCATGCGGCGGCAGCCATTGCGGCAGAAGGTGTACCGGTATTTGCCTACAAGGGTGAGACGCTGGAAGAATACTGGGAATACTGCCACAAGATTATGGAGTGGCACGACGGTGGCGTGCCGAACATGATTCTGGATGATGGCGGCGATGCGACTTTGTTGCTGATTCTGGGTGCCAGGGCGGAGCAGGATCCGTCCGTGCTCGATAAGCCCGGCTCGGAAGAAGAGGAATATCTGTTTGCCTCGATTAAAAAGCGACTGGCCAGCCAGCCCGGCTATTACAGCAGGCGTCGCGATGCGATCAGGGGTGTGACCGAGGAAACGACGACCGGTGTGCATCGTCTGTATCAGATGCAGGAACGCGGCGAATTGCCGTTCCCGGCGATCAATGTGAATGATTCGGTAACCAAGTCCAAGTTTGATAATCTCTATGGTTGTCGCGAGTCGCTGATTGATGGTATCAAGCGTGCCACGGATGTGATGATTGCCGGCAAGATTTGTGTCGTGCTGGGTTACGGTGACGTGGGCAAGGGTTGTGCGCAGGCATTCAGGGGTATGGGTGCAACGGTCTGGGTAACCGAAATTGATCCGATCTGTGCCTTGCAGGCTGCCATGGAAGGTTATCGTGTTGTGCGGATGGATGAGGCATGCAGGGAGGGTCATATTTTTGTGACCACGACCGGCAATTATCATGTCATTACGCATGATCATATGGCAGCCATGCGTGATCAGGCCATTGTGTGCAATATCGGCCATTTCGATAATGAGATCGATGTTGCCTCCCTGCGTCAGTACGAGTGGGAAAATATCAAGCCGCAGGTGGATCAGATTATCTTCCCGGATGGCAAGCGCATCACGCTGCTGGCTGAAGGTCGCCTGGTGAATCTGGGTTGTGCGACGGGGCATCCGAGTTTCGTTATGTCGAATTCGTTTACCAATCAGACACTGGCGCAGATCGAGCTGTTCAATCATGTCGATCGCTATGAGAACAAGGTGTATACCTTGCCCAAACATCTGGATGAAGAGGTGGCGCGCCTGCATCTGGCCAAGATCGACGTGTATCTGACACAGCTGTCACAGGAACAGGCTGATTATATCGGCGTGCCTGTTGAAGGTCCGTACAAGCCGGATCACTATCGCTACTGATATGAGGCGATATGCTCTGCTGCCGGTGTGCGTGTTCGGAGCGTGGCTGCTGATGGCGGCAGATGCGATCAGTGTGGATGTCCGGTTCGACCAGACCGGTGATGGTCTGGTCGATGCCTCGGACTGGTCGAAAATGGATGATGCGACACGTATGGCGTATGCCAGGGCGTCGCTGCAGGCATTGGGAGAGGATCCTGATGTGTTGTTGCCGGAAGGTCTGACGCGGGCTCAGAAGTACCTGCAGGGCTTGCGAGCGGTTTATGAGTGAATTTCCCAATTGAAAAACGGGAAGCGTTCTGTTAGAAATCGCCCCGCTCGAATCAGAGGGGTGTGCAATCTGGAAGAATGTGGCGGTTATCGCGGTGCTGATAATCGTGCCTTGATGATTTGATGCTTATTCGCCTTGTGTTGTTGCAGATCGGCTTCATGGCTCTTGCGAGTGTGTTGTTGTGGTTTGCCGGGCTGGTGCATCAGCTATTGTCGCTATGGTATGGCGGCTGCCTGATGATGGCCAACGATGCGGTGCTGGTGCGCATGATTGAGCGTGCTGCCGTTCGTGAGCAGGGTGCCGGGCGCGCGTTGTTGTATCAGGGGGCGGCACTTCGTTTTGTGCTGTTGATTCTGTTGTTGGCGGCGGCCTATGCAATGGGTTTGTATCTTCCCTGGGTGGCCGGTGGCATGCTGGTAGCTCAGGTGGCGGTGTATGTGCTGGGTATGAATGCTGCCCGGCTGATGATGAAGAAGTAATATTGGGGGTTACCATTGGCTGAACAGGGCCATAGCGGAGGCATAGCCGAGCATCTTCAGTACTGGACGGTGTCGTTCGACGACTCCAATCCGTTCATGCAGTTGCATCTGGACACCATGTTACTCACGTTGATGATTGCAACGGGGTTGGTGTTGTTTGCTGCGTGGTTGCGGGGCAGGCTGGTAGAGGGCGCGCCGACCGGAGTGCAGAACTTTATGGAGTCGCTGATCGACTTCATCAATCAGACTGTGAATGATAACTTTCCCGTTAAAAACCCGTTGATTGCGCCGCTGGCATTGACAATCTTCGTGTTTATTCTGCTGTGTAACTCGCTGGATATTCTGCCAGCCTATCTGATGCATCATGTGGCAGGCATGTTCGGCTTGGAGAGTTTCCGTCAGGTGCCGACGAACGATCTGAATTTGCCGGTGGCCATGGCGTTGTCGGTGTTTATTCTGGTGCTCTATTATGAGTTTAAGCTCAAGCCAGTGCATTTTTGCAAGGAATTGTTGCTGCAGCCATTTGCGGCCCTGCTGCTTGCTTCAGGGAATCCGCTTGTCAAGTTGCTGGGTGTATTGCTGATTCCTCTGAATCTGATTCTGAAACTGATTGAGGAGCTGGCCAAGCCGTTGTCACTGTCTTTTCGACTGTTCGGTAATATGTTTGCTGGCGAAGTGATTTTCCTCCTGATTGCATCGTTGCTGCTGGCCGATCAGCTACAGGAGGTGTTGTCGGTGGGTGGTGTGATTTCCCAGCTTGCCGGCATGCTGGTGGGGTTGGGGTGGTCTCTGTTTCACCTGTTTATCGGCTTGCTGCAAGCCTTTATCTTTATGATTCTGTCGGTGGTGTACCTTTCGATTGCGCATCAGCCGGCTGAACATTGATTTTTTTATTAAAACTGCATAGGAGTTAAAACATGGATGCAACGACAATTATCACTGCTGCTTCGGCAATTTCGGTAGGTGTTATTCTTGCCGCCGCGGGTCTGGGTTCAGCCATTGGCTGGGGGCTGATTTGTTCGAAGACACTGGAAGGTATTTCCCGTCAGCCGGAAATGCGTCCGCAGTTGATGTTTAATATGTTCATTTTTGCTGGTTTGATGGAGTCATTCCCGTTCATCATCATGGCTTTCGCGCTGTGGTTTCTGTTCGCCAACCCGTTCCTGGGCTAAAGGCGAGCCGGAAAATCGGAAATAATTGCGAGGTTAAGGCATGAGTATCGACCTTACATTCATAGCTCAGATTATTGTGTTTGTCACAATGGTGGTGCTGTTGTGGAAGCTTCTTTATGGCCCGATGAACGATCTGATGGAGGCTCGCTCCAGAAAGATTGCCGAGGGTCTGGCTGCTGCCGAAGCCGGCCTTGAGGCCAGGGCGGAAGCAGAGGCGGAAGTGGCCCGTCAGCTGGATGATGCTCGTGTCAAGGCCCATGAGATTATCGTATCTGCTGAAAAGCGCGCGGCTGAAATCAATGAGGAAGCCGTAAACCGTGCCCGTAAGGAGGCCGAAGGCATCGTTGATGCGGCGCGTGAAGAAGTGAATGCTGAAGTGCAGCGTGCGCGCCAGGAGCTGCGTCAGGAAGTGGCAGCAATTGCCCTGCTGGCAGCCGAGAAGGTGATTGAAAACGACCTGGATAGGACCAAGCACAGCAAACTGATTGACGGTATTGTCGAGAAAGGATTCGGTACCGCATGAGCACGCAGCAGATTTCCCGCCGCTATGCGCGTGCCCTGTTCGAGATGATCGAGGAGGGCGCGGCGCTGGAGCAAGGGCTGCAGCAGCTGGCAGCGGCTGTTGGGGTTGAAGGTGCTAAAGCATTTTTCACGTCGCCGGCTATCGATGCGTCGAAGAAGGCCGAAGTGCTGAAAAGGGTGGTGTCGGAACCTGCTGAATTGCATCGTCTGGTGGATCTTCTCAGCGAGCGCAACAAGCTGGTGTTGTTGCCTGAAATCACCGATATGGTTGCGGTCATGGTGCGCCATAGCAAGGCGGAGACCGTGGCCGATGTGACAGTTGCCACCCCGCTAAAGGCGGCTGCGCAGAAGAAAGTGACTGAGGCACTGGAAAAGTCCCTTGGCAAGAAAGTTTCCCTGAATGTGACCGAAGACCCGTCCATACTGGGTGGTATGGTGATTCGCATCGGGGATCGCCAGATAGATTATTCCCTGCGGACCCGGCTGGATGCCATGCGTCAGGCCATCGCAGGATAAAAAGTTTAACAAGACTAGAGTCTGAATAGAGGTTGAATTATGAAACTCGATACGGCTGAAATCAGTTCGATCATCAAACAGCAGATCAAAGGTTTTGAAGGTGCTGCCGCGGATGCGAACGTGGGCACGATTGTTACCGTTGGTGACGGCGTTGCATTGATCCATGGTATGTCCGGTGCCATGGCCGGCGAACTGCTGGATTTCCCGGGTGAAACGCGCGGCATCGTGCTGAATCTGGAAGAAGATTGTGTGGGTGCAGTGATTTTCGGTGATTACCGTCATCTGCGTGAAGGCGATGAGGTTAAATGTACTGGCCGTATCTTTGAAGTGCCGGTTGGCCCTGAACTGAAAGGCCGTGTGGTTAATCCGCTGGGCGATCCAATTGATGGTAAGGGTCCGATCAATACTTCGGCGAAAGATGTCGTTGAAAAGGTGGCGCCGGGCGTGATCTGGCGCAAGAGTGTGGATCAGCCGTTGGGCACCGGTATCAAGGCTATCGATGCCATGATTCCGATCGGGCGCGGTCAGCGAGAGCTGATCATTGGCGACCGTCAGACCGGCAAGACGGCTATTGCGCTGGATACGATCATCAACCAGAAAGATACCGGCGTGACCTGTGTGTATGTGGCTGTCGGACAGAAAGCATCGAGTGTGGCCAATGTGGTTCGTACGCTGAAAGAACATGGCGCGCTGGATCATACGATCATCGTTTCCGCCAGTGCTTCCGAGTCTGCTGCCTTGCAGTATCTGGCACCCTACACCGGTTGCACGATGGGCGAATATTTTCGTGACCGCGGCGAAGATGCATTGATCGTTTATGATGATCTGACCAAGCAGGCATGGGCCTATCGTCAGGTGTCATTGATTCTGCGTCGCCCTCCAGGTCGTGAGGCCTATCCGGGTGATGTATTTTACCTGCACTCCCGTCTGCTGGAGCGGGCCTCCCGCGTCAATGAGGACTATGTGAAGAACTTCACCAAGGGCGAAGTTGAAGGCAAGACAGGCTCATTGACCGCATTGCCGATCATTGAAACGCAGGAAGGTGACGTGTCTGCATTCGTTCCGACCAACGTGATTTCCATTACCGATGGTCAGATTTTCCTGGAGACGAGCCTGTTCAACTCCGGCCAGCGCCCGGCTGTAAACGTGGGTCTGTCCGTATCCCGTGTGGGTGGTGCGGCACAAACCAAGGCCGTGAAAAAAGTCGGTGGCGGTCTGCGTCTGGATCTGGCGCAGTATCGCGAACTTGCAGCATTCGCTCAGTTTGCCTCCGATCTGGACCCTGCAACACGCGCCCAGATTGAACGTGGCAAGCGCGGTATGGAAGCGCTGAAGCAGGCTGAAAACTCACCGCTCAGCGTGGCTGAAATCACAGCTATTCTGAACGCCCTGAATGAGGGGGATCTCGACGATATCGATGCAAATCGCATCGTTGCGTTCGAGAAGGCGTTTCTGGCCTATCTTAATTCAGAACATGCCACGCTGATGGAAGAGCTGAACGAGAAGAAGGCTCTGACTGAACAGCTTGCTGAAGGTCTGAAGAAGGCTACGGCCGAATTCAAGGCCAAGGGCACATACTGAGGTATCTGACGTGGCAACAGCGAAGGAAATTCGCGGACAGATTAAAGCTGTCCAGAATACAGCCAAAATTACCAAGGCCATGGAGCTGGTGGCAGCCAGTAAAATGCGCAAGGCACAGGATCGCGTGCTTGCCGGTCGCGCTTATGCGGAGGGTATTGCCCGCGTTATCGGCAACCTTATGCAGGCACATCCCGAATATAAACACCCGTTCATCGCTTGCCGTGAGCAGGTGAAGAAGATCGGTGTTATTGTCGTGACGACGGACAAGGGTTTGTGTGGTGGCCTGAATACCAATGCGTTGAAAAAAGCACTGCATCTGGTCAGGGATGCCGAAGTTGAGGTTGAGGCTTATACGATCGGCCGCAGGGCTGCGATGTTCATGCGCAAGATTGTCAAGGACATGCCGGCCGCGGTTGATGATATTCCTGATGCCACCGAGTTGAAAGACGTACTGGGCGTGGTGAGTGTCGCCATGGATCGGTTCATGGCAGGTGATGTGGATGAAGTGCATCTGGTTTACAGCGAATATGTGAACACGATGACGCAGCGTCCGTTGAGCATGCAGTTGCTGCCATGTCTGGAGAATCAGGAAGCAAGTCACCCGGGTTACTGGGATTATATCTACGAGCCGGACAGTAAATCGGCCATGGATGGCTTGTTGCGGCGCTATGTCGAGTCGCTGGTTTATCATGCCGTACTCGAAAACAAGGCCTGTGAGCATTCAGCGCGTATGGTGGCGATGAAGAGTGCAACTGATAATGCCAAGGGCATCGTCAAGGATTTGAAAATTACGTACAATAAGGCCAGGCAGGCCGGTATTACGCAGGAGATTGCCGAAATCTGTTCCGGCGCTGCTGCGGCTGCATAAGTTTGATTTAGGATTGGAGAGGTCATAACGATGAGTGGAACCATTGTTCAAGTAATTGGGCCGGTTGTGGATGTTCGGTTTGATTCAGGTGATTTGCCGTATATTTATAACGCCCTGTATATCAAGGAAGCCGGGTTAACGATGGAAACTCAGCAGCATATTGGTGACAACACCGTACGTGCTGTGGCCATGGGTTCCACCGATGGTCTGAAACGCGGTATGGCGGTTGAAGACACAGGTGACTGTATCCAGGTGCCGGTGGGTAAGGCAACGCTCGGACGCATCATGGATGTGCTGGGCCGCGGTATTGATTTTGAAGGCGAAGATGTGCCAAGCGAGGAGCGCTGGGGTATTCATCGCGATGCGCCGTCGTTTGAGGAATTGGCTCCGGCGACGGAAATCCTGGAAACGGGCATCAAGGTGATCGACCTGATGGCGCCGATTGCCAAGGGCGGCAAGGTCGGCCTGTTCGGTGGCGCCGGCGTGGGCAAGACCGTGAATATGATGGAACTGATCAATAACATCGCCAAGGCACATGGTGGTTTCTCCGTCTTTGCCGGCGTGGGTGAACGTACTCGTGAAGGTAACGACTTCTACTATGAAATGAAGGAATCCAACGTGCTGGACAAGGTTGCGCTGGTCTATGGCCAGATGAACGAGCCTCCAGGTAACCGTCTGCGCGTGGCCTTAACCGGTCTGACCATGGCTGAGTACTTCCGTGACGAAGGTCGGGATGTACTGATCTTCATTGATAATATCTATCGTTATTCGCTGGCTGGTGTGGAAGTATCTGCGCTGCTCGGACGCATGCCGTCTGCTGTGGGTTATCAGCCGACACTGGCCGAAGAAATGGGCAAACTTCAGGAGCGTATTGCTTCGACGAAAGTGGGTTCGATTACTTCCGTACAGGCCGTTTATGTACCGGCCGACGATCTGACCGATCCGGCACCTGCGACGACGTTTGCGCATCTGGACTCGACGATCGTACTGTCCCGTCAGATTGCCGAGCTGGGTATTTATCCGGCTGTGGATCCGCTGGACTCCACCTCGCGTCAGCTGGATCCGAAAGTGGTTGGCAACGAGCACTATGAAGTGGCACAGGGCGTACAGCAGACATTGCAGCGCTATAAGGAGTTGCAGGACATTATCGCTATTCTCGGTATGGATGAGCTTTCCGATGAAGATAAACTGCTGGTGGCGCGTGCACGCAAGATTCAGCGCTTCCTTTCGCAGCCGTTCCATGTGGCCGAAGTCTTTACCGGTGCGCCGGGCGTTTACGCCAAGCGTGATGAAACGATCAAGGGTTTCAAGGGTATCTTGGCTGGCGAATACGATCATCTGCCAGAACAGGCCTTCTATATGGTAGGTGGCATCGATCAGGCTGTGGCCAAGGCTGAGAAGATGGAGGCTCGGGGCTGATGGCCTCCACGGTAAACGTGCTGGTCGCAACCGCCGAGCGTGAAGTATATCGCGGTGAGGCGGAGATGCTGGTGGCACCGGGCATTGCCGGTGAACTGGGTATTTTGCCGAAGCATTCACCGTTGCTGTGTGCATTGCAGGCCGGTGAGCTGCGTATCAAGCGCGGTGATGAGGAAGATGCCGTATTTGTATCCGGCGGTTTCATGGAAGTGCAGCCGGACATGATCACGGTGCTGGCCGATACGGCAGAGCGTGCATCGGATATTGATGAAGCTCAGGCTATTGAGGCAGAGCGTCGTGCACGTGAATTGCTGGAGAAACGTACCGGCGATACCGAAGTCGCGATGGCTCAGGCCGAACTGGCCATGGCCGTAGCACGTCTGGAGTGGCTGAAAAAACACAAGAAGCATTGATTGCTGTGCTTGAGCAATGAAGGATAGGGCCGCACAATGTGTGGCCCTGTTTTTTTTGAGGAGAGTTTGATGTCCCATTTAATGCATTATCCGGATTTGATGGTTTGTGTGCTGGCTGCCGGCAAGGGCAAGCGTATGCGCTCCAACCTGCCCAAGGTGCTGCATCCGATTCTTGGCAAGGCGATGCTCGAACATGTGTTGCATACCGTGGAAGAACTGCAGCCGAAAAAGATTGCCGTTGTCACTGGTGATGGCAGTGAACAGGTACGCGCCTATATTGGCCAGCCGGCCAATCTGGAATGGGTGATTCAGGACAAGCAGCTTGGTACTGGCCATGCCGTACGTCAGTGCGAGAATGTTTGCACGGAAGTCTCCGATATCATGATCGTCTGTGGCGATACGCCGTTGCTGCGTTGTGAAACGCTGGATCTGCTCGCCCGCTATCATCAGCAGAGCGGGGCGGAAGTGACGTTCCTCTCAGCAAGGCTGGATGACCCGTTTGGTTATGGCCGGGTGCTGCGCGATGCAGATGGCAATATCACTGGCATTGTGGAAGAACGTGATGCCACGGATGAACAGAAGCGTATCCGGGAAGTGACCAGCGGTATTTATTGCGTCAAACAGAATGTGCTGTTCAACCTGCTGGCCCAGGTCGGTAATCGCAATGCACAGGGTGAATATTATCTGCCTGATATTGTGCCGCTGGCGTTGCAGGCCGGTATGAATGTGCAGGCCATTGGTATGGGTGATGCCGGTGAAATCAAAGGTGTGAACAATCGCCGGCAGCTGGCCGAGGCCGAGCGTGTCATGCAACAGCGTATCATTGAGGATTGGCAACTTGCTGGCGTAACCATTGAGCAGCCGGAGACTGTGCGTATCGAGGCATCTGTGCGTATTGGTATGGATACGATTATTCGTGCCGGGTCACAGTTAAACGGTTCGACATGCATTGGTGATGAGTGCTGTATCGGGCCCTATGCGGTATTGGAAAACAGCTGGGTGGACGATGGCACGCGCATCGATGCCTTTAGCCATGTTGTGGATGCCAGCGTTGGCGGATCGTGCCGCATCGGACCATTCGCGCGTCTGCGTCCGGAAGCCAAGCTGGATGACCAGGTACATATCGGCAATTTTGTCGAAGTGAAGAAGGCCGTTGTCGGCGAAGGTACGAAAATCAATCACCTGACATATATCGGTGATGCCGTGCTGGGTCGCCATTGCAATATTGGTGCCGGCAGTATCACCTGTAATTACGACGGGGCGAACAAACATTTAACTGAAATCGGCGATGATGTCTTTGTCGGATCTGATACCAAGCTGGTCGCACCCGTAAAAGTGGGCAGTGGTGCAACGATCGGTGCCGGTAGCATTATTACCAAGGATGTGCCATCGCAGGGTCTGACGCTGTCGGCCAGGCCGGATCAGCGGCATGTGCCGAACTGGCAACGACCGACGAAACGAGGTGTCTGATGTGCGGAATTATCGGAGCGTTGTGTCGGCATGATGTGCGCGATGACCTGCTGGCTGCATTGCAGCGCATGGAATATCGGGGCTATGACAGCGCCGGTATCTGTACCTTGCACGGGGACGCCTTTCATCAGCTGAAAGCTGCCGGCAAGCTGTATCATCTGCAGCAGAAACTGGTACAGCAGCCCTTGCCAGGCATGATGGGTATCGGACATACGCGCTGGGCCACCCATGGGGAGCCGACGATTGTCAATGCTCACCCGCATTTGAGCGAACAGGTTGCCATCGTCCATAACGGGATCATCGAAAACCATGTGGCATTGCGTCAGCATTTAAATGGACGTGGCCGTTGTTTTTCATCCCAGACAGATACGGAAGTGTTGCCGCATTTGCTGGAAGACAAGATGGCCTCGCTGGATGTGTTGCCGGCCTGGCGCGAGATGCTGGCCGAACTTGAGGGTGCCTATGCCATTACGGCCATGATTCGGTCATTACCGGGTTCTTTATGGTTTGCCCGTAAGGGTAGTCCGTTGCTGCTGGGACGCAGTGAGCAGGGTATGTATGTGGCATCCGATGCATTGGCTCTGGCAGGTCTGGCTGATGAGGTGATGTACATTGAAGAGGGCGAATGGGGGCGTGTGACTGCCGATGGTGTTGAGATATACTCACTCGACGGAGCATGCATCCAGCACACCTGGGAGCCTTTGCCCATCACGGTGCAGGAGTCAGACAAGGGTGGTTTCAGTCATTATATGCTCAAGGAAATTCACGAGCAGCCAGGCGTGTTACGAAAAATTTTGCGTGCCTACGCGCAAGGGGAATCCATCCGTTTCGGGCAGGCAGCATTTTTGCATGAACGGCCATTGCCTGAACGTATTGTTATGGTGGCCTGTGGTACGTCCTATCATGCCGCGTTGACGGCGCGCTATTGGCTGGAGCGTTACCTTCAGATTCCGGTCGAGGTCGATATTGCCAGTGAATACCGCTATCGCGATCCGGTCATCGGCAAGGGGACATTGTTGATCACGTTGTCGCAATCCGGAGAAACGGCTGATACCCTGGAAGTGTTGCGTATGTTCAAGCGACAGACACCGGATAATCTGGCTCTGGCATTATGTAATGTTGCCAGTTCTTCACTGGCACGAGAGTCGGATGGCCTCATCGAATTGTTTGCCGGGCCGGAGATTGGCGTGGCTTCTACCAAGGCCTATATGGCACAGCTGGCTGTACTGGCCCTGTTGACGCTGTCTATGGCCGGACGGGCTGGTGCACTGAATGCTGACGAGGTGAACGGGCATGTGCAGGCGCTGGAGAAAACTGTAACGAATATGGAAACACTGTTGTCCGATATTTCCGATGTGCAACAGGCATCCCTACTGTTTGGCGGTGTAAAAGGCGCCTTGTATCTCGGTCGGGGTCCCTGTTACCCGATGGCGCTGGAAGGAGCATTGAAGCTCAAGGAGATCAGCTATTTGCATGCCGAGGGTTATGCTGCAGGCGAAATGAAGCACGGCCCGATTGCCTTGATCGACAGTACCCTGCCGGTGGTCGTGATTGCGCCGAGGCAGTATCATCTGGATAAGGTGGTTTCCAACCTGCACGAGGTGCAGGCGCGTGGTGCAAGGGTGATCCTGATTGTTGATTTGCCGGAAGCAGAATGGTTTGAGCATGCGGCAGCGCTGATTCGTATCCCCGAAGGCGATTATTTTTCCACGCCATTGCTGGCCTGCATACCATTGCAATTGCTGGCCTATGAAGTGGCCTGCATGTATGGCACGGATGTCGATCAGCCGCGTAACCTGGCCAAGTCAGTGACGGTGGAGTAATAATTACGTTAAGCTGAACCCGCCGGATGCTGGAAAATCTCTCATTTGGTGAAATATCCCTAGGCTATTATCAGGGCAAGATGAAGGAACTGCGTCCTGCCATCTAAACCGGACTGTAAATTACTTGCCCGTTTGACTGCTGCGTCCTGTCGGCCATGATTGAGGTTGAAGGTGATGCATATTGCAGGAGAAAGAATTTGCGAGTAATCAATCGCCCGGGCATGAGGGCTGCTATTCCATGAACATCAACGGAAAGAGCCGTGTTTACGGTATCATTGGCTGGCCGGTGGCGCATTCGTTATCCCCCGTGTTTCAGAATCATTTTCTGCAACAACAGGGGATTAATGCCGTGTATGTACCGTTTCCTGTTGAGCGAAGTGACCTTGCGGCCGCGTTACAGGGTCTGGCGACAGTGGGGGTGTGCGGTTTGAATGTGACTGTGCCGCACAAGGAATCTTTATTCTCGTTGGTGAGGCCCGATGAAGATGCGTGTGTGATTGGTGCCGTAAATACGCTTAAACGCGGGCATGACGGACAATGGCAGGCAAGCAATACCGACTGGCGTGGTTTTCGCTCTGTTATCGAAGGATTGGGCTTGTCACTGGCCGGTCGCAGGGTAGTGTTGTTTGGGGCCGGAGGGACTGCGCGTGCGGCCGTACATGCACTGGCGGGTTGTGGCGCGCATATCACATTGTGCAATCGCAGCGATCAGCGTCGGGATGCGTTGTTGGCGCATATCGCCACGGCTTATCCGGCCATGCAATGTGAGGGCGTACCCTGGCAGGCGGATGTGGTTGAAAGCCTGTGTGCCGAAGCTGAACTGTTGATCAATACGACAACCATTGGTCTGGGTGATGAGCCACAGACATTCCCTTTTACGCTGGCAGGATATGGCGCGGCTATCGATGCGGTATATTGCCGCGATGGTGCAACGTCATTTTGCCGGGCTGCACGTCAGGCGGGGCGTCTGGCTGTCGATGGTTTGCCGATGCTGGTCGCGCAGGGGGTGGCATCTTTTGCCTGGTGGCATGATGTATCTGGCCCATCGCTGGCTGATACCCTGGCATATATGCAGCATCAGCTGGATCGGAGACATGAATCTTTGCCGGGGTGGCAGTGAGCATGATGCGATGATGGAGGCATAGCACATGACAGTGTTTCTCTGGGAAGCGCGTGACAAACAGGGCAACGCAAGGAGCGGTGAAATCGAGGCGAAAAGCCGTGATATCGCCATGGCCATGCTGCGTCGACAGCAGTTGACAGCCATTTCCATCAAGAAAAAACCAATTGAAATCGTACTGTTCCCCGAACAGGTCACGGACAAGGATCTGGCCATTTTCTTTCGACAGTTATCGACGATGATTAATGCCGGCTTGCCACTGGTGCAATGTTTTCAGCTGGCCGAACGGGGAGCCGAGAAGAAGGCTATGATTAAGCTGTTGTCGGATATTCGCCAGTTGCTGGAACAGGGCAACCCGCTGGGTGAAACCTTGCGTAAATTCCCCAAGCAGTTTGATCGCCTGACCTGTTCCCTGATCGAAGCCGGGGAACAGGGCGGCATTCTCGATGCGATTTTGTTGCGTTTGACCGAATACAAGGAAAAGGCATTGGCGCTCAAGGCCAAAATCAAATCGGCCATGGTCTATCCGGTATCCATTCTGGCCGTCGCATTTATTGTAACATCCATTCTGATGATTTTCGTCATTCCCATCTTTGGTGAGATGTTTGCCGATTTTGGGGCAGGACTGCCATTGCCGACAAAGATAACAATGGCTATTTCCGATCGTTTCGTGGAATACTGGTATCTGGTTGTGGGTGTGCCGATTGCCCTGATTTTTGCCATTCGGGGCATTTATAAAACTCCGGCAGGAAGATATCAGCTGGATAAATTGATGCTGCATATGCCGGTATTGGGTGATGTATTGCGCAAGGCAGCCGTAGCCCGTTTCTGTCGCACATTCTCCACTCTGATTGCTGCCGGCGTACCGATTATCGAAGCCATGGACACAGTGGCAGATACGGCCGGCAATGTCATTATCGAAAATGCGATTAATGATACGAAATATGCCATCAGTCAGGGCAAGACGTTGGCTGCGCCGCTGGCTGAAAGCAAGCTGTTTCCGATTATGGTGACACAGATGATCGGGATCGGTGAAGAGGTGGGTAACCTGGAGGAAATGCTGGCGAAAATTGCCGACTTTTATGAAGAGGAAGTGGATACCGCCGTGGATAATATGACGGCATTGATGGAGCCGTTCATTATGGCATTTCTTGGTGTGGTTATCGGCGGACTGGTCATTTCCATGTATTTGCCCATCTTCAAGATGGCGTCCATTGTTTAACTCCCGGGCTCGACAATGAGTATTTTCCTGTATCATCTGATAATCGCCAGTGGCGTGGCCGTGCTTCTTGGTACCCAGTTTTATCCTGTGCTGGTTCCACTCTACCAGCAGATGCTCGCCTTTGCCGGGTTATTGTTTGTATTCTTTTTTGTCTTACTGGTGTTTTTGCGCTACCGCTATCAGGAGAGCGTGCCCCTGCTGGGTATTTTTATGCCGAATATTGTCATTGTCGGTATCATTGTTTTTGCCACGGGCGGCATTACCAGTCCATTTGTATTATTGCTGGGGTTGATGCTGGTGGCGGCAGGTGCCAGCGAAAAGGGATATTTGACGATCTGGCTAAGTATACTGGCATGCATTGTCTATCTGGCTGCAGTGTATCTGCATGCTTGGGTGGAGCATATACACCTGAGCGCCTTCAACATCACTTATTTGTTATTGCAGATATCGGTATTGTTGCTGGTTGGTGGCGTGATGTCTGCGATTGCCGGGCGCCATGAGCGGGCCCGGGCGGCCGAACAGCAGGCCATTCTGGCGCATCGGCGTCTGGATAATCTGCATTCCCGTGTCATGGAAGCCATGCATGAAGGTGTGATTGTGGCCGACGAACAATTGCAGCCGGTAGACATGAATGAGGCCGCGCGTCTTTATCTTGGCAGCAGCGACGTGAGTGATGCAGTTTTATTGGAGCGCCTGCTGGATTGCACGGACAGTCTGAAAGCGTTTCTGCAGCATCCGGTGGGCATGACCTTTCAGCATGAGTGCGATTTCAATGGACAGGCGATTTTGTTGACAGTCTCACGATTATCAGAGGAAGACAGTTGGGCACGCTGGCTATTTACCTTGGTCAACATCAGCTCGATCCGCCGACTGGAGCGTAAACTGGCGGATCAGGCCAAAATGGCAGCATTGGGCAATATGTCGGCCATGATGGCACATGAAATCCGGAATCCGATTCAGTCCATTGTGCAGGGACTAGAATTGTTCGGTCGTGTCAGCAAGGAGCGACAGGAGGAAATCGTCTCGATCCTGCAAAATGAAGTGCAGCGCCTGAACCGGCTGGTTAATGGTATGCTTGATTATTCACGGCCAATGATTCCAAAGCCTGCCGTGCAGGATATGGGGCGTTTTTTTGAAGGCGTTCTGAATAGTTTGCCAGCAGAGGCGAGGCAAAGGGTTTGCCTGAAATGTACGGTCGAATATATGGATGTTGACAGCAGTCATCTACGCATGGTGGTCGATAATCTGCTCAGTAATGCCTTGCGTCAGGATAGCAGCGGGCAGCCGATTGATGTATCGCTGTATGCCGAGGGTGATCGCTGGAACTTGCGCGTTTGTGATCATGGCGGCGGTATTGCCGACGAGATTCGTGAGCATCTGTTCGATCCGTTTGTCAGTGGCAGAGTGGATGGTATTGGCCTGGGCTTGGCAACGGTATTGCAGGTATGCAAGGCAAATCAATGGAATATTGATCTGGAAGAAACGAAGACGGGAACCTGTTTTATGGTCACAGGCATTATGTCGAAAGAGGTGATTAATGGCTGAGATTCTGCTTGTTGATGATGATGCGAATGCTTGTCGGTTGCTTGGCATGGGACTGGAACTGCTTGGCCACGAAGTGGTTTGCTGTGATGGCCCTGCAGCCGCTGCACAGGCCATGGCTGAGCATGTATTTGATATCGTGCTGACGGACCTGCGTATGGAAGGGCGTGATGCCGGACTGGATGTTGTGCGCACGGCGGTTGAACGGCAGCCTGAAGCTAGGGTTCTGTTAATCACCGCTTATGCCAGTTCGGAAACGGCTGTGGCAGCTATCAAAATGGGCGCTTTCGATTACCTGACCAAACCTGTCTCCAGCGAGGAACTGGGCGAGGCGATTGAGCGTGCTTTGTGTGAATCGCAACAGGAAGAAGGTAAAGCAATTCCGGCTGCAAGCGTGGATGCGGAGTCTCTGGCCGGCGTGTCACCATTGATACAGCGGGTGCGTGAACGTTTGCACAGAGCGGCGAGTTCAGAATTCACTGTACTGGTTACCGGTGAGTCCGGCACAGGCAAGGAACTGGCCGCCCGGTTGGTACATCGGTACTCAGGTCGCGCCAGTGGTCCTTTTGTGCCGGTCAATTGCGGAGCCATCCCGGAGGGATTGTTTGAGTCGGAGTTGTTTGGTCATCGGCGTGGTGCCTTTACCGGTGCAGAGTCTGATCGTCCCGGTATGATCGAATCGGCCAATGGCGGTACGCTGTTTCTGGATGAAATCGGCGAGATGCCGATGATCATGCAGGTGAAATTATTGCGCGTGCTGCAGGAGAAAAAGGTACGCCGTGTCGGCGATGAGCTTGAGCGTGATGTAGATGTGCGCATTGTGGCGGCGACCAATCGCGATCTGCATCGCGAAGTACAAAAGGGCAATTTCAGGGAGGACCTGTTTTTCCGTCTGAATGTGCTGCCGATTCACATGCCTGCATTGCGTCAGCGGCCGGAGGATATCCCCGGCATTGTGGCTCAATTGATGCGCAAATGGGGTATGACAACGGATGCGATAAGCCCTGCCTGTATGAAACACCTGCAGCGCCTGCCATTGCCGGGGAATGTACGTGAGCTGGAGAATTTGCTGCAACGCATGATTGCGATCTCCGACGGCGGGGTGCTGGATGAGAATCTGTTGCAGGAAGTATGCGTACAGCCGCAGCAATGTGCGTTCTCACTGGCCATGCTGGATGAGTATCCGGATCTGGATGCGATGATGGTGCATATCGAGAAAACCATGCTGGAACAGGCTCTACAGCAATGCGATGGAAACATGACCCGGGCGGCAGAATTGCTGGGCATCAGTTTTCGTTCCATTCGTTACCGCATGCAGAAGCTTGGTCTGAAAGGCCAGGACGAGTGATGTTGTTTTTGCTGGGGACAGCCGTGCTGGGGCTGTTGTTCGGCAGTTTTGCCAATGTGCTGGTTTATCGCATACCCCGTGGTGAATCGATCGTCTGGCCGGGTAGCCGCTGTCCTCATTGTGCAAACTCGCTGGCATGGTTTGATAATGTCCCATTATTGTCCTGGCTGTTGCTGGGCGGCCGTTGCCGATATTGTCATGAGTCTATTTCCGGTCGTTATCCGTTGCTGGAATTGCTGATGGCTGTGAGCTGGACTTATCTGGCCTGGTATATCGGTCCACAATGGTTGCTGGCAGAAGCACTGGCACTGTTTTTCCTGTTATGGGTGTTGTCTTTTATTGACCTGGAGACTGGTCTTTTACCGGATGCATTAACCTATCCGGGCATGATTCTCGGTCTGATGTTTGCCGTGCCAACAGGCCATGCGGCAGACAGTCTGCTGGGGCTGTGTGCCGGCTATGGCGTATTCTGGCTGGTTGGTCGGGTGTTTCTGATGCTGACCGGCAAGGAAGGCATGGGGCACGGCGATTACAAACTGCTGGCCATGCTCGGAGCCTTTATGGGCTGGCAGGCTTTGCCTTTCATTGTGTTTGTTTCCTCATTTGTCGGTGCAATTGCAGGCAGTATTATTTTGCTGCTGTCGCGGCGCGGTTTGCGCGCGGAGATTCCGTTTGGACCCTATCTGGCACTGGCTGGCATGATCTGGTTTCTCTGGCATGAGCCGGTGCTGGCATGGTATCTGGATCTGATGGCGCCTGTACAGTGAAGATTGCGCGGATTGGTTTGACCGGGGGTATCGGCAGTGGCAAGAGCACTGTGGCGAGCATGTTTGCTGCATGGGGCGTGCCGGTGCTGGATCTCGATCAGGTTGGCCACAAGCTGACAGAGCGGGAAGATGTCATACAGCGCATTGTTGCGTGTTTTGGCGATGTGGTCATTGACGATGACGGGCGACTGGATCGCCGGGCACTGGCAAGGCTGGTATTTGCCGATGCTGAAGTTCTGCAGCGGCTGAATCGGCTATTGCATCCGTTGATCTGGCAGTATGAGACGCAGTGGCTGGATGGACTTGATGCGCCGTTTGCCGTTATTGAAGCCTCGGCGTTGATCGAGTCAGGGAGCGTGTCACGTATGGATGCGGTGATCGTTGTGCTGGCTGATGAAACGATTCGCAGGCAACGCGTGGCGGCGCGCAGTTATCCCGATATTGCATTGTTTGATGATATTATTCGCCAGCAGGTCGGTGATGAACAACGCATAAAAATTGCTGATTATTGTATTGATAATAATAGCGATTTGCCTGCACTAAAGCCACAGGCAGAAGGTGTTTATCAGGCATTGCGCCGCCATTACCCGCTTGACAGTGACCGGTGCAGCGACTAGCAATGCCAAAGTTACCGGTTCGCCGGGGTTCGATTCTCACACATCAATCAAATCTTAAATTATTGCGCGCGGAGCGCATGCTGGAAAACGTCTCAGGTTTTTCATTTATCAGTTGGAGCGTACATGTCTGTTCAGGACGAAACAAAAGTTGAAACACAGGATCAAGCATCACCGGAAGGCGTGGCTACTGCCGAGCCGGAAGCGAAGCCAAAGCGTCGGCGTGGGCGTCCGCGCAAGAGCGAAACGGTAGCCGCTGCCGAGGCGGAAAACAAAAAAGCCGATAGATTGGATGACAAGGTAGCGGAGAAATCTGCCGCGGGAAGAAAGCGTAAGGAGAAGCAGGCCGAGGCAGAAAAGCCGGAGTCGAACACCGAGGCTTCCGAGCCCGGAACTGACAAGGTGGAAAAGGCGGAAGAGGAAGCCGCAGCCCCCGATACTTCCCGGATGCGTAACCGCAACAAACGCAACGGTAATCGCCGTCGTCGTGAAGATGAAGAACCGGTTTCGAAAGAGATGGAAGGCGTGACGTTGAACCTGAAAGAGATTTCAGCCAAATCCCCGACAGAATTGCTGGCCATGGCTGATTCTTATGGCATCGAGAATGCGGCAGGCATGCGCAAGCAGGAACAGGTTTCGGCCATTTTGCGTGCCCATGCGCGCATGGGAGGTACGATTTACAGCGAAGGTGTGCTGGAGATCTTGCCGGACGGCTTCGGCTTCCTGCGTTCCTCCGATGCCAATTATCTGGCCGGGCCCGATGATGTATATGTGTCCAGTCATCAGATTCGCAAATATTACCTGCGCAAGGGTGATACCGTAGCCGGCGAGATTCGTCCGCCGCGTCGGGGTGAGAAGTATTTTGCACTGAATACCGTCGATACGGCCAATGGCGAGCCACCGGAGGTGGCGCGCACGAAGGTGCTGTTCGACAACCTGACGCCGCTATATCCCGACGAACGCCTGCATATGGAGATCGAGAATCCGACCAACAAGGACATGACCGGCCGTATCATCGATATCGTTGCGCCGATCGGCAAGGGGCAGCGTGCATTGCTGGTGGCGCCGCCGCGCACCGGCAAGACGGTGATGATGCAGTCCATTGCGCATTCGATCGAAGCTAATCATCCGGAAGTGGAGCTGATCGTGCTGCTGATCGATGAACGCCCGGAAGAAGTGACTGATATGAAGCGCTCGGTACGTGGCGAAGTCGTGTCATCGACGTTTGACGAGCCGGCACAGCGGCACGTTCAGGTTTCGGAAATGGTCATCGAGAAGGCCAAGCGTATGGTCGAGCATGGCAAGGATGTCGTGATTTTGCTCGATTCGATTACCCGCCTGGCGCGTGCCTATAACACGGTTGTTCCTTCCTCCGGCAAGATTCTTACCGGTGGCGTGGATGCCAATGCGCTGCATCGGCCGAAACGTTTCTTTGGTGCGGCGCGTAATGTCGAGGGCGGTGGTTCGCTGACGATTATTGCCACAGCGCTGGTCGATACTGGATCGAAGATGGATGAAGTGATCTTTGAAGAATTCAAGGGTACCGGCAATATGGAAATCCGGCTGGATCGCAAACTGGCTGACAAGCGCGTATTCCCTGCCATCGATATCGCACCATCCGGTACGCGCAAGGAAGAGCTGCTCACCGATCGTGATATTTTGCAGCGCGTATGGGTGTTGCGCAAGATTCTCTCGCCGATGAATGCCGTAGATGCGATGGAATTTCTACTCGACAAACTTGGTTCGACAAAGAACAACGCGGAATTTTTCGAGCGGATGAATCAGTAGCTGCTGATTGCATTGGTAAACGCAAGGCGGGCTGATGCCCGCCTTTTTGTTTAAGGGCCGAACAGTTCAGGCAGGTGATGACATGAGGGAATATGGAAATCCCATGTGCCATCAGCCTCATGGCTGATGAGCACGGTTTTGCAGCCCAGCTGTTTTGCTGCCTGTAGATTGTCGGGCATATCATCCACAACCAGTGTGCGTGCCGGGGTGGCACCTTCCTGACGAATCAGGTGCGCCAGCGTGTTAGCGCATGGCTTCGGTATATAATCGTTAAAACGGATATCATAGATCGCTGCAAAGTGATGGGCGATGCCCAATGCTTGCAGGATGCGTTCGGCATGTTCGCGTATGCCATTGGTGTGAATAACTTTATGACCGGGCAATCGCGCCAGTGCCTGATCCAGTTGCATATCCGGCTGGAGCAGGGTTTCGGCCTGGATATCATGTACATCCTGCAGGAATGGCTCCGGTTCCAGGTCATGATGCAACATCAGTCCGCGTAGTGTTGTGCCGTATTGCTTCCAGTAACGAATGCGCAGGCGATCCGCCTCATCTGCGCCGATATTCAGTTCCTGGGCGACAAAGGCCGTCATACGCTGGTCCATGCGCGCAAATACGCCGTTGTCGGCGGCATACAGGGTGTTGTCGAGATCGATGACGGCCAGATCGAATGGCATGAGCATATCATCGTGTCCGCGGGAATGAACTCAAGCGGAGATTGTAAGGGTGTGATTCAGCTCGGCGACCAGTGCCTGCGTTAGATATTGGCATGGACTGTTGCGCAGGGCGAAAATGACAGTGGGACAGTCGCCTATTTTTTGACAGCATGCGCCATGAATCAATGTCAGGAGGTACGGTATGCCGATTTATGAGTTTCATTGTCAGCAATGCGAACAGAGCTTTGAAACGCTGGTGCGCAGAAGTGATGAAACGATCTGTTGTCCTGCATGCGGCAGCGAGCAGTTACAGAAGCTGATTTCAGCACACAGCGTGGGTTCCGGCATGCCGGATACCGCTTGCGGGTCTGCACCCTGCATGCCTGCACCGGCTTGTGGCAGCGGGGGCTGTGGCGCTTGTGAATAAGAGTCGTACCCCCTCCTTCTTCGAGGGTATCGGAGGATTGTCGACGCTGGAGCGTGTACACAAGCGTTTTTACGACAAGGTTTATGTGCATCCCTGGCTGGGACGTTTTTTTGAGGGGCATGACCAGCAGGCGATCGAGTTGCGCCAGACGCAGTTCATGGCGGAAAAGTTTGGTGCGGATCTCCGCTATCCGGGCATGGTACTGGAGCTGGCACATCGGCGCATGTATATCCCGGGAACCTTGCTGAAAGAGCGTCAGAAATTGTTACGTGAGGCACTGGAAGAGGAGGGGTTGTCGGCATCACAAATCCGTCGCTGGCTCAAGGTTGATCATGCATTCTGGCATCATGTTCGCAATGATTCACGCAAAGAGTTTGAGGCGATTGATCTCAAATATGAACGTCCGTTGATTGTGCCCGAGCCTGAAGAATGATGCAGTATCGCAAGCTGGGGCGAAGCGATCTGAAGGTATCCGCAATTGCGCTGGGCACGATGACCTGGGGTGAGCAGAACAGCGAGGCTGAAGCCTTTGCGCAGATGGACTATGCGCTGGAGCGTGGCATTAATATTTTCGATACGGCCGAATTGTATGCCATTCCGCCTCGGGCAGAAACATATGGCGCGACCGAACGGATGATTGGCCGCTGGTTTGCCCGTAGCGGCAAGCGCGAACAGGTGGTTCTGGCCTCCAAGGTTTGCGGACCGACGGCATGGTGTCCGCATATCCGTGAGGGCAAGGCGCGATTAAACAAAGAGCATATTATTGCGGCCTGTGAGGCATCACTGCGTCGGTTGCAGACGGACTATATCGATCTGTATCAGACGCATTGGCCGGATCGGAACACTAATTTTTTCGGCAAGCTTGGTTATCAGCATGCTGTGGATGAACAGGCGACGGCTATTGAGGAAACGCTGGAAGCACTGGCGCTGCTGGTTGAACAGGGAAAGGTGCGAGCTATTGGCGTATCCAACGAAACGCCATGGGGTGTGATGCGTTATTTGCAATGCGCGGAGACATCGATGCTGCCACGCATTGCATCCATCCAGAATCCGTACAATTTGCTGAACCGGACATTTGAAATCGGCCTGGCGGAAATTGCCTGCCGGGAAGACGTTGGCTTGCTGGCCTATTCGCCCTTGGCGTTCGGTGTACTCAGTGGTAAATATCTCAATGGTGCACAGCCGCGAGATTCGCGTCTGACGCTGTTCCCCCAGTATACGCGATACTCCGGTACGCAGGCGGCTGCGGCGACTGCTGCCTATGTGTCCCTGGCCAAAGAATTCGCGATGGACCCGGGGCAGATGGCACTGGCTTTTATTCATCGGCAACCTTTTGTGGCCAGCACGATCATCGGCGCAACATCGATGGCACAATTGCAGAGCAATATCGACAGTTTTTCACTATACTTGCCGGATGATTTGCTGGAGAGGCTGGAGCAGGTTCATCGGCAATATTCCAATCCGTGTCCTTAAGGTTGAACGTTTGATGCAGTGGGAACAAGAACAGTGAGTATCATGGTTGTGAGACGCGTCGTTGGTGTGTTGCTTTTGGCTGCCATGTTGTCGGCATGTGCTACGGCAGAAAATCATTACGACCCCATCGAGCCCGTGAATCGTATGAGCGAAGGGGTGAACGATATTGTAGATGCGGTCGCTATCAAGCCGATCACTCAGAGTTATCGGACTCTGACACCTTCAGTGGTACAACGCGGCGTTTCCAATTTCTATGATAACTGGGCGTATATGAATACCGTGCTCAATGATTTTTTGCAGGGTAAGGGCAGTCAGGGCTTTAAGGATTTCGGCCGTTTTCTGGTCAATTCCACGGTTGGTATTGGAGGCCTGTTTGATGTGGCTACTTCGATGGGGCTGGAGAAACATGAAGAGGATTTCGGGCAGACGCTGGCCGTCTGGGGCGTTGGCAAGAGCGCCTATATCGTCTATCCGGTATTTGGTCCCAATTCGTTACGCAAGACACCGGACTTTGTCACGTCGACGCTGACCGATGGGCTGTTCTGGCTGTCGTTTGCCATATCCCCGCCCGCAGCTTTGGCGCTGACTGCAATGAAATTTATTGATACCCGTTCACGGGCTATGAATGCCACCGACATGCGGGATGAACTGGCGCTGGATCCTTATGTGTTCACTCGTGAAGCCTGGTTCCAGACACGCGAGCATTTGATTCATGATGGCAAGGTGCCGGCATCGAAAAACGATGATGGCTGGGATGATGATGACTGGACGCAGCAGGATACGGACATGCCATCGCAGCTGACGATCAGTGCTCCATCGAAGTCTGGCACTATTGGGGCCAGACATGGTGCATCCCGTAATGATGTCGGTAAGCCCGCAATGACGGATGGCTCCGTGGATAGTGCACAGAAGACATCTTCTTCACGGCATTATTACCGGGTGATTCTGTCTTCACATGCCATTGAAGAAGAAGCACTGCGTCAGCAGGCACATCTGGCATCCATGGGCATTCTAACTCGCATTGTACCCGTTGTGATTAAAGGTCACCGCTGGTTCCGTGTGCTGTTGCCGGAGCCCATGCCAGCCGTAGAGGCATTGCATACGCTAATGGAAATGAAACAAAAAACCGGATTAAACGGCGCCTGGATCGCGCCCTCCTGAAGGCTGTCTCTAAAGGCGGCTGGCCCTGTGGCGCAGCAGATGGTCGGCTAGCACCAGCGCCAGCATAGCTTCGGCAATGGGCACGGCACGAATGCCAACACAGGGGTCATGGCGTCCTTTGGTGATAATTTCCGTTTCATTGCCATGCAGGTCGATAGTCGGCCTTGGTCGCAGAATCGATGAAGTTGGTTTTAATGCCATGCGGACATGAATGGTGTCGCCATTGGAAATGCCGCCGAGGATGCCACCGGCATGATTGGTGACAAAGCCTTGCTGGCGGATGGCATCGCCGAAGTCAGAGCCATGTGCATCGACACAGGCAAAGCCATCGCCGATTTCTACGCCTTTGACCGCTTGAATACTCACCATGGCCTTGGCGATGTCGGCATCGAGTTTATCGAATACAGGCTCACCCAGGCCAGGCACCATGCCATGCGCCTCAACAGTGACGGCGGCACCCACGGAATCACCCTGTTTGCGCAAGGCATCCATGTATTCAGCCATTTCCATGGCGGCAACGGCATCCGGGCAGAAAAAAGGATTTTTGCTGATTTCCTCAACATCAAAACGTGACCGATTAACCTTTATCGGGCCGATCTGATCGACCCAGCCGTGAATACGGATGCCGGCCAGATGGTGTAACAATTTTTTGGCAATGGCACCGGCAGCAACACGCATGGCTGTTTCCCTTGCTGACGAGCGACCTCCGCCCCGGTAATCACGGAAACCGTATTTCTCAAAGAAGGTGATATCGGCATGGCCGGGGCGGAATTTGTCCCTGATCTCGGAATAGTCCTTGCTGCGCTGATCAGTATTGCGGATCAGCAGTGCGATAGGACAGCCCGTTGTTTTGCCTTCAAATACGCCGGAAAGAATTTCAACACGATCATCCTCTTTGCGCTGTGTTGTATAGCGTGACTGGCCGGGCTTGCGCCGGTCCAGATCCGGTTGGATATCCGTCTCGTTTAACGGCAGTCCGGCAGGGCATCCCTCAACAATGGCGCACAGCGCCGGGCCATGCGATTCGCCAGCCGTGCTAACCCGGAAAATCTGACCGAAGGAGGAGCCGGACACTTATTCGATGCCGGGATCGCCGGCGCCGATGCTGAAGCCGCCGTCGACATAATGTACTTCACCGGTAACGCCTGATGCCCAGTCCGAGACCAGATAGGCGGCGGCATTGCCAACCTCGTCCTGGGTGACCGTGCGTTTAAGCATGGCACCGCGGGAGGCCTTGTCCATGAGCTTGCGGAAATCGCCAATACCGGAGGCCGCCAGTGTGCGGATAGGGCCTGCCGAAATGGCATTCACGCGAATACCTTCCGGACCAAGGTCATGTGCCAGGTAACGTGTGGATGCTTCCAGTGCGGCCTTGGCTACGCCCATGACATTATAATTGGGTACGGCGCGAACAGCCCCCAGATAACTCATAGTCAGCATGGCACCGCCCGGACGCATCAGTTTGGCCGCACGCTGGGCGCAGGCGATAAAGGAATAGGCCGAAATATCCAGTGCCAGCTGAAAGTCTTCGCGCGTGGTATCGCGGAAATTGCCTTTCAACGCATCCTTGTTGGCATAGGCGATGGAGTGCACCATGAAATCCAGTTGTCCCCATTGTTGTTCAACTTTGGCAAAAAAATCGTCCATCTGGTTATCGTTACCGACATCCAGTGGCTCTACGATGGAAGCATTGACTTTTTCGGCCAGTGGGCGCACCCGCTTTTCCAGTGCTTCACCGAGATAATTGAAGGCGAGATCGGCACCCTCCCGGTGACATGACTGGGCAACACCCCAGGCAATGGATTTGTCATTGGCGATACCCAGTATCAGCCCTTTTTTTCCTTTCAGCAACGCCACGGCAAGCTCCTCTCCATAATTTCGCCAATGCTAGCAGTGCATTTCGTAAAGCGCACGCAGATGAGACACTGACTAATGCCCCTTCCCATCCGAATGCTGCAGTAGTGTTTTCCAGGCATGCCGAAATGAGGGATAACTCAGTTCCGGCAGCAGTTGTTCATGCAGCTTGCGGTTGCTGATGCGTTTGTTGTCGCGGAAAAACTCCAGCATAGCTGAAGAAAGGATGCTTTCAGCTTCTGCGGGTGAAAGAACAACAGGTGCAGGTGCACCGATATATGCGGCCAGTTCGCAGGCGTATTGGTCATGTGGCAGGGGCAGGTCATCGGCTACATTGACGATGCGCCCGGATTGCGGCGCATACATGGCTGCATGGATAGTGCGCACGATATCCTCAATATGAATGCGACTGGAGTAATGCGGCGGAGACCAGCGTACAACCCGGTAATGTCCAGTTTGAAGTTTGGCAAGAATATTACGTCCCGGTCCGTAAATACCTGCCAGCCGGAAAATTTCAACGGGCAGGCCACTGTGCAGCCAGGCTTGCTCGGCATGCAGTCGTTGCTTTCCGCGTTGACTTGTCGGCTGGCAGTGGTGGGTTTCATCGACCCAGGCGCCTGCGACATCACCGTAAACGCCCGTCGTGGAAAGATAGCCGGCCCAGCTCAGGCGTTTCATATGGGGCACCAGCAATGGCAGCCAGGTGGATTGAGTTTCGCACACCTGATTGCCATCACGCTGTAACGGAATTGAGTCCAGTACGGCATCCACGTTTTGCAGAACATCATGCGGGATGTCGGCAGGTGTTTGAATCAGCAGTGGATGGATCCCCTGTTGTTTAAATTTGCCGATTCGCTCGGGGGAGCGTGTGGCGGCATAAACTCGCCATCCGTCACGGCGCAGCGAACGGGCCAGCCATGTGCCGCAATAGCCGCAGCCAAGTATCAGTATTGTGGGCATTTAGAAAGTCTGGCCGGTACCGAGATAGAAACGCCAGCGTTTGGTTGCTATACCGTAAGCGGCATCGCCGCGGATGGTGCCCCGAACCAGCCAGCGCAATGTCCAGCGGAGGCCTGCACCGAGGCCAAAGAAGGTTTTTTTACCCTGTACCGAATGACTGGTGCCAGGGATATAGCCGGCATCGCTGAAGGTGACGACTTGAACATTGGAGTCAGGGTACAGAAGAAATCGCCCTTCAATGGTGCCATACAGGTAGGCTTTGCCCTGAATTTCCCCCGGGTAATAGCCGCGAATATTGTCCCGGTTGCCCAGGTCGAACAGACCATCACGCAGCACATCACCGGAAGCCAGGCCTGCATTGGCACGCAGGTTCAGCGTATTCTGTTGCTCATGGATGGGGATATAGCTGCGTATGGATAGCGTTTGTCGATAAACGTTGATGGTTGATCCCAGTGCCTGATGGGCAACATCAAGGGTATAATCAAAGGCCGTGCCGGAAAGCCAGATGATCTGGTCGTCGATTTGACGATAGTGCACTCCTGCCAGCAGTGAATGTTTGCGTGTGCCGATCACATCGGCCTGGGGCGGCCCGCTCAGAAGTCGAAAGGCAGTATGATTCAGGGCGAAGCCGAAGGAAGCATCCCAACCCTCGCCGGGCACAGGCCCCAGGGCATAGCCAAGGCTGACAGATCCACTTTTGCCATTCTGCAGATATTCGGATACCAGTTGGCCATTCTGATAGGTATCGAAGATGGAGGTCCCCTTGCCGGCGGCAAGTCCCATGCTCAGTCTGGAATCCCGAATGCGTGACCAGAGATAACTGGCCTCATAGGAAGAGCCATTGAGCGTACTGAAGTTTTTGCCTGTATCCCGTCTGTAAGCCAGGCGCAGGTGATGATTCAGCCCCCACATATTGTACTCATCCAGGGCGATGCCGGCGGAGGAAGCTCCATTATCATGGCGGCTGAATTGGGGCAGAATCCATAATGACCAGCGCTCACGCAGCTGAACACGAACCGTACCATTATCATCGGGAGCATAAATATGGACTTCACTGAACAGGCCGAGATTGCGCAGCCAGCGTTCGCCCTGTTCAGCAAAGTGACTCTGCCAGACATTACCGGCGGTAAAGGGAAGCTGGCGCAATACCACGCGTTCCTGCGTACGCTCCAGGCCTTCGATGGCGATTGTTTTAATGACGGTTGCTTCGGCCTGGGCAGAAGATGCGATGCATGCCAGCAGCAGGCATGTGATAAAAATCCATGGATGGTTATACTGCTTCTTCATAAAAGCTCGGCTGCCGTCTCCCCTGATGAATGTCATGCACTGACGATAACTGTATTATAACCGGTAATGCCCGAATATGAAGGATGGATGGGCATTGCATTTACATTTATACCGGGCCTTTCTATGCTTCAAAAATGCGATACCTTTGCCGGCTGGCATTATGCATGTTCCTTTGGGTTGGAGCGGTTTCATCGGCATCGGCCGGTGAACCGGATGCGCGGACGATTATTGAGCAGGTGCAGCAATTGCTGCGAGCCGATACCAGTACAGCCAGCTATACGATGCAGATTATCACCCCCGAATGGCAGCGCACCGTTCGCTTTGATGCCTGGGATGACCGTCTGCGCAAGCGTTTCTTTATCCGCATTCTTGCTCCGCAGAAAGAAAGGGGGGTGAGCTGGCTGAAAGACGGTAGCAATTTGTGGATGTATCTGCCGAAGCTGGAGCGGGATATCCGCATCCCGCCGTCAATGATGCTGTCCTCATGGATGGGTTCGGACTTTACCAACGATGATCTGGTGAAGATGGAATCGATGGTGGATGATTATCGACATCGTGTCATTGTAAAAGATGGTGATGTGATCACGATCGAGTCGATTCCGCGGCCGGAGGCTCCCGTGGTATGGGGGAAAATCATTCACCGCGTTAGCCGGGATGGTTTGCCGCTTTCCGACGACTATTACGATGAGCATGGCATGCATGTGCGCCGGCTGGTGTTTACAGAGCCGGCCATGATGGACGGACGGTGGATTCCGACTCGTTGGCTGATGACGACGGATGCGAAACCGGGGCACCGTACCGAGATGGTCATCGAATCCACGCGGTTTAATCCGGTGTTATCGCCGGATATTTTCACCCGGGCCAACCTCCGGCGAAGCTGGAAATAGGCAGCGATGTTTGCGCTGGCCTGGCGGAACATATGGCGTAATGCCCGGCGCAGTCTGATTACCATTGCCGCTGTGGCGCTGGGGCTGACATCACTGGTATTTCTCTGGGGTTTCAACGACGGGGTACATAATACGATGATGCGCAATCTGCAGGAAGTCATTGTTGGCAGTCTGCAGATTCATCATCGTGCGTATTTCCGGCATCCGAAGCTGGCCGATACCGTACCGGATGTGATGCAGGTGACAACCCTGTTGCAGCAACAGGGCGTGGAACGTTTCAGTTACCGCCTGCGTACCTTTGCTCTGGCGGCAGGGGCGGAGACATCCGAAGGTTTGGTGTTGTTGGGAATGCAGCCGGAGATGGAGGGGCGAACCACGCGCATTGCCGGCAAGGTCGATGAGGGGCGGTTCTTGCAGGATGATCAGGAGGCGGCCTGTGTGTTGGGGCGGACTACGGCACGGAATCTGGGCCTGCATGTCGGCGATGATGTGGTGCTTCTGACTGAAGACCGTTATGGCGCGCTGGCGGCGGAAAAGCTGGAGCTGGTCGGTATTATCTCCAGCGGCGAGATGGGCATCGACCGCGGCCTGGCCATGGTGCCGCTGGGCTTTATGCAAGGGATGCTGGGTATGGAGAAGCGGGTGTCCGAGATCGTGCTGCAGTTGCCTATGGGACGGCTGGAAACGGTTACCACTGCGCTGCGTCAGGCGCTTGACGATCGCTATGAGGTGCTGCGCTGGTACGATATGTATCCGATGATGAAGCAGTGGGTGGAGCTGGAGAATGCCTTTTACTATATTTTTCTGTCGATCGTGTTGTTGATCGTGGCTGCCGGCATCATGAACACCGTATTGATGAGTATGCTCGAACGCATTCATGAATTCGGGGTGATGATTGCGCTCGGTTGCAGTCGTGGACAACTGGCTGGCATGGTGGTGATCGAATCATTGTTGCTGGGTATGGCCGGTGTGTTACTGGGAACGTCCGTCGGCTTATTGCTGGTGCATTATTTTCAGGGCGTCGGTATCGATATTTCCGGTCAGATGGCGGAAGTGGCGCGCTTTTACATCAATCCGGTGGTGCATACCGAGATCAATACGGATCATCTGGTGCATACGGTGTTGGCGGTATTGCTGTCGGCTGTTGCTGCTGCAATCTGGCCGGCAGTGCGGGCAGCGAGGCTGGAGCCGGTGGAGGCCATTCATCATGTCTAGGTGCATCCGTTGCTGATTTATCTGCAACTGGGCTGGCGCAATCTCTGGCTATATCCGTTACGCAGCAGCCTGACGGCTGCGGCTTTGGCGGTTGGTATTGCGGCACTGACGTTCCTTGCCGCCATGAATGACGGCTGGATGCAACAGATCAAGAGCAATTTTGCGTTGACGGTCACCGGGCATCTGCAGATTCATGCGGCAGGATTTGAACAGACGCGCAGGCTGGCCCGGCATATCGAAGATCCGGAGCGTATTGTGACACAGTTGCAGGGTGTCGCCGGCATTCGCCAGCTGGTACGGCGGGTGCGTGTTTCGGGACTGGCTTCGAGTGCCGGAAGCAATGGCGGAGTCTTGATCTATGGCGTGGAGGCGGCAGGTGAACGTGAGCTGAGCCGGCTGGCCGGCTTTATCACGCGCGGGGATTGGCTGGATACGCATGAGCTGCGCGGGGTCGTGCTGGGTGACGGGCTGGCGGATCGTCTGAGCATTGGCTTGGGGGACAAGGTGGTGTTGATGGCAGCCACTGACCACGGTGATATCGCTTCTGAAGTGTTCCGGGTGCGTGGACTGATACATTCCGGCGTCATGGATATCGACAATCTGATGGCCATTGTGCCGCTGCGCATGGCGCAGCAATGGTTGGGGCTGGGCGATGCGGTGACGGATATCGTGATTCGGGCGGATGACTCTCGGGCAGTGACGCCGTTGATGCACCGTTTGCGGGATGCCTTGCAGGATGAGTCTCTGGAGGTGTTGCGCTGGAATGATATTGATCCGATGGCACAGCAATGGGCGGATTTTGCTGATGCCTACACCTGGATTGTTCTGGCTGTCGTCATTCTTGTCGTGCTAGCCGAGGTGTTGAATACAATGCTGATGAGCTTGCACGAACGGATCCGGGAGTTCGGCCTGATGGGGGCCTTGGGTGTGCGGGCGTCGCAATTGTTTGTGATGGTGGTCTGGGAAACGGTGATCCTGGTGCTTATCGGAAGTCTGGCCGGTTTTCTGCTGGGTGGCGGGTTGTCATGGTGGTACGGAGAAACAGGGATCGATTTGTCCCGGTTCGCCGTGGCCTTTTCGTTCATGTATATGGATCCGGTGATTCATCCCGCTTTACGGCTGGAGAGTTGTGTGCGCATTCTTGGTGCAGCGATTGTGGGAGCACTGGTGGCCAGTCTGATACCAGCCTGGAAGGCGGCTCGCCTTGAGCCGGCTGCGGCATTACGGGAGTTGTAGGATGGCATTGATTCAGGCAGAACACCTGTACAAGGGTTATCGCAGCGGGGAAAGCATCGTGAAAGCGCTGGATGATGTGACGCTGGGCATTCCGCAAGGGGCATTCGTCGTACTGGCCGGGCGTTCGGGCTCCGGCAAGACGACATTGCTGAACATGCTGGGAGGTCTGGACCGACCGGATCGGGGGGCGTTGACGATTGCCGGGCGGGACATGCTGCAAATGGGGCGGGATGAGCGGGCGAAATTCCGTCTGCATCATCTCGGCTTCGTCTTTCAGGCCTATAATTTGATCCGGGTGCTGACGGCACGGGAAAATGTTGCCTATGTGTTGCAGTTGCGCGGTATGGAGCGGCGTCGGCGTATGGCACTGGCTGACCGCTGGCTGGCCGAAGTGGGGTTGCAGGGATTTGAACACCGTCGTCCCGATCAGATGTCCGGTGGCCAGCAGCAACGTGTGGCGGTTGCTCGTGCACTGGCGGCATCGCCCGATCTCGTGCTGGCCGATGAGCCGACGGCCAATCTCGATTCGCATACCGGTGCAGAGTTGATTGCCCTGATGCGTCGACTCAACGAGCAGGAAGGCACAACGTTTGTGACGGCATCGCACGATCCGGCCGTTATTGAATCCGCGCGTATGCTGGTGACGATGCAGGACGGGAAGATCAGCACGACCAGGGAATCGTAATGCGCCTGGCGTGGCTGTTGTGCGTTGCGATGCTGTGTCTGGCAGCGCCGCTGCGGGCGATGGAAATCAGCGGCGAATATAGAAACCTGTTGTTTGAAACAGATAACACGACAGGCCAAAGCGTTGCCACCGATCTGAATCGTTTGCGCCTGCAATGGCGTGGTATGATAGGGGCATGGTCGTGGCAAGTCAGTTACGACCATGAATTACTGTATGGCGGTCTGGTACGGGATCCGTTGTTCCGTCGACAACTTGAGCTGCCGCAGCCGACATGGCTGGATGCTGTCGCGACCGTCAGCAGTTCGTCCTCATATATCTGGCAACACCAGTTGTACCGCGGCTGGCTGCGTTATGAAGACGGGCCATGGCGACTGACAGCGGGCAGGCAACGCATTGCCTGGGGTTCCGGCCGGATATGGAATCCGACGGATCGTTTTAATCCGGTACAGCCGACGGCGCTGGAGCCCGATGAAAAGCTGGGTGTCGATGCTGTGGAGGGGCAATGGCGTTATTCCGGTTTTGGCAGCCTCGAGATGGTCATCGCACCGGGCAATCATCGCTCCGGCACAACGCGCAAGCTGGCGATACGCTGGGCGGACACCTGGGCGGATCGGGATGTGGCCGTGCTGGCCGGTCGTATTGGCGAGGAGAGTGTGGCCGGTTTCGATATCACGGGCAATATCGGCGATGCCGGTTACCGCATGGAATGGATGCAGTCCTGGCGCGGGGTGGCGGGGCGTTACAGTCAGGTCAGTACCGGCGTGGATGGCATGCTGGCCAACGACTGGTTTCCTGACGGATTGTATCTGGCCATCGAATATTTCTTCAATGGTGCACCACGGGGGCATCAGCTTCGTGCGACGGACTCTTTGCAGAGTGTATCGCATCATTTGCTTGGTGCTATGGCCGACTATGATCTGACGCCATTGTGGCGGCTGGATATGCTGCTATTGACGGAGCTGGAGCAAAACAGCTGGTTTGTGGCGCCGCGTTTGACATGGTCGGCACGGGAAAATCTGGATGTTACCTGGATTGGCCAGTGGCCAACAGGTAATAGTGGCGAATTTGCCGCATTCAACCGCCTGCTGGCTATGCAACTGGAGTGGTATTTTTAGGGTTTTCGCTTCCATTGTCCGGAAGGCGTCTGGATGAAATAGCCGGAGGGTGTTTTCTGAATGGCCTTTTTGCCAGCCAACAGTTCGACCTGACGCAGTGTGGTACCATTCCTGGCGGCAATTTTTTGATAATGGGCTCTTCTTTTCTGGTTGATCCGGGCAACCAGTTGCTGCACATCTGCCGGTGCTGAACGAACGAGTCCGAGATAGCCATCAGGCTTTTCCCCGATTAAGCCAGCCTGCTTGGCTGCATGAAGATCGGCCGACCAGGCATGTGTCGGTGAGATGAGCACGCATGGAATGACCAGCCCGAGCAACAGGGCCAGTGGCAGGATAGGTAGGGATTTCAGCTGTTTCATCATCATTCGCTCCATTTAAAACAGTCCACTGTCTTCAGAAAGCACGTTATCTAGTTCTTTCTCGACTTTGATGCGGATTTCATGCTCAATCTTGATGTTCATATTTATCGTGATGGGTTTGTCCGGGGCTTCAACCTTGACTGTCGGATTACAGGCCAGCAATGTGGTCGCCAGTCCCGGTAGCAAGATCCAGCCGTAACGTCGATGTATCACATCTTGCCTCCTGTGCATCTTTTCTGTCGGCAGAACCAGCCTAGCAGTCCACTGCTATTCCGGCAATGTGCATGATTTACTCCCCGCGGAGTTTTTTTCGCATGTTTTTCTCGATGTCGTCGGCCAGTTGCAGGCTTTTAATCAGTTGCAGGACATTTTCCTCGATGTTCAGATTGAATGTGATCGGACGGCCATTTTCATAGGCCGGATTATGTCCTTTAAGCTGAATGGCCAGTGTTAATATGCCTTCGGGATCATAGTCGGCCTCGATGTCCATGCGTTGATAACGGAAGTCGGAGAGTACCTGCAATGCCAGATCGATGCCCATATTCGAAGCCGCCATCTGACGAACCGATGCAGAGCCGGTATAGCGGATAATGCCACCTGGTGGCATGACATGCAGTCTCCCGTGTTGCAGACGTAGTCCATTCGGTGTCATGTCCAGGGGAAGTGTGCCGCTCAGGTAGCCCTGAACCTGAAGTCCCTGTTGCTGTTCCAGTGCGATGACTTCGGCAAGATCAATATGTTCAAGTTGTATACTGAACGGATTATGGGGGCGTTCGGAGTGTAAGATGACTTCCGGCGTCCTTGCCATGCCGCCCAGCAGCCGGGTGGAAAAATGTTTGATGGTGATAGCAGGCGTGGCATTCAACGGCCACGAGGCGGCCAGCTGCATGGATATTTCCTGCAGTGGAATGGCACCTTTCAGATAATTCAGGGTGATGTCGCTTGGTTGCAACACAATGCTGTTCCCGTCATAACGCAGGCGGCATGTTGCCTGCAGGCCGCGGAATGTCTGCTGTTGCCAGCTGCCGCCGAGCGTATCCAGTTGCAGGTGTGCTTGTGCAAGGAGGGTATCTGCCTGCCAGCGGATATTACCGGACGCCTGGATATTGCCCTCCTGCAATGCAATCTGTGGTACGAACCCGGTCAGCCATGTTTGGATGGCGGCTTGTCGCTGGCGTACATTGATGTTGTCTGTACGGTAATGCAGTTGTCCGACACCGTTTTGCATATCGATCGAAATATCACCGTCAAGCCGGGCAAGTCGTGGAGTCATCTCTGCTTGCCATTGTGCGCTGAGTTGTTGCTGTTTGAGTCGGAATGTTGCCCGCATCTGTTCCAGGCCTAGTGTGGTCTGCGCGGTTGTCAGCGTAATGCGCGGTGCATGGATCTGGCCTCGCAGTGTTTCCACTTTGTCAGGCTGCAACTGAATGCGCATATCGGGCAGAGCCAGGCGGATCTTTCCCTGGCGTATGGCGGGGATGTCAATGTGCAGTTCGGTAGGTTGCAGCAGAGTGCCTGAATTGGCGAGAGACACATGCATCTCTCGGGCAAGGCTGATGCTGGTCCGCGGAATGACCCAGTCATTCCATGCCAGATTGTTTATCTCCAGGTGAGATGGGTATTGTAGCACCAGCAGGGGTTGGGAGGAGGCAAAGGATAATGTGCCAGCCAGGCGGCTGGCAGTCAGTGTGGTTCTGCTGGTCTTGTGTTGGCCGACATGGATTTCGGCACCATCCCGAATGTGCCATCTGCCCTCGCCATCGGTGATTTCCAGTTCACCGGCAATATCGGCGCCTGCCGAATTATCAAGCAGGTCAGCCTGCAGCCGGATATTGAGCTTTGCGATGAGCTGCGCAAGCAGATCGCGGGTCAATGGCTGGTTGCGCGGCAGGCTGACATGACCGCGGATATCGAGGTTGCCTGCTGGCTGCAGGTCGAGTTGCAGACCCCAGCGCATCAGTAAGGCATTGATGCTGGCCAGATCGATATGCATGTCGGCATCCATGCGCAGGCGTTGCTGTTGTGCTTGTACGGTACCGCGCATGATCAGCGCAGGCTGTTGTTCATGCTGCAGCCTCAGGGTGAATGTACCATGCTGGTCGAGATTCAGCCGGGCAAGTTGCGTTGCGGCCCGATCCTGTAATTGCAGATCAATGCGATTGTGCTCATAGATGGCATGTCCGTCCAGTTCAAGGTCGGACTGTTGCCGGCGATTGAAATGCAACAGGCGAATGCTATCGATGGCTGCCTGATCGAACGGCAACTGCCGCAACAGCGCAAGTTGTGAGAGTACGATCAACCCGCCGCTGCCTGTTCCTATGGTGGCAGATGTGTGGACGGATACCGTCAGTTGGTCGATATGTACGGAGGATACATGCTGATGCAATAAGGCTGCGAGCCGGTACCGTACCGTGATTTGCGTTGCTTCGATGCCGATTTGCGCATGATTGCGTTCGGCTGACAGGCGACGAATGCGCAGCTCTGATAAGCCGACATGATCAATATCACAGCTGATATGGCTGAAACCGGCCTGTTGTAGTTGGGCACGCACCATCCATGCGAGCCAGGAAGGCGCCGAAAGCCATAGCAGTAGCAGGGCGAAAGCGATGATCAGTAGCGGAATAACGCGACGTGACATAAGGATAAGTATTGCCGTTTTCTGCGTGCAGGGGAATAGCCGGAACGGGATATGCTTCCCTTACGCCGGGCTGGCACCTACACTTCGCCTATGACGCCTCAAACTGCACTTACCGGCCATCCCCGCGGTCGCCTGCCCCTGGCACCGGAAGGCTGGCCTTTTCTCATTCCCACGGCTGTGCTCTGGCTGGTTTCGGTTTTCATGGACTGGAACGTGTTGGCATGGCTGGTTTTTATTCTGCTGGCATTCATGCTGAATTTTTTTCGCGACCCCGAGCGAGCCTTCCCCGATGAGCCGGGCGTGTTTGTGGCACCGGCCGATGGCAAGGTGATCCGGGCAGAGAATACATCGGATGGTAGCCTGCGTGTGGATATTTTTATGAATGTGTTTGATGTCCATGTGAATCGCGCACCGATGGCCGGGCGTATTAAGCATATGGAATATGCACCGGGGCAGTTCGTCAATGCCAGCTATGAAAATGCCAGCACGGACAATGAGCGTAACCGTTTTGAGATGGAAACCGACACGGGCATGCGCATCGCTTTTACACAGATCGCTGGTCTGGTGGCGCGGCGTATTGTCAGTTATGTCAGCGTGGGCGACCATGTCGAAGGTGGCCAGCGTATCGGCATGATCCGTTTCGGTTCGCGGGTGGATTGCGAGATTCCGGCCGGTTATGATCTGTGCGTCAGCGTTGGTGACAAAACCGTGGCTGGCAAGACGATCATTGCCCGTCCGCAGGCGAACGATGCCTAGCCATACGCGCGGTCTGGCACAGCGGGGGGTCTATATCCTTCCCAGCCTGTTTACGACGATGGGATTGTTTGCCGGTTTTTATGCCCTGATCGGCGCCATTCAGGGGCGCGTTGAGCTGGCTGGCTGGGCCATCATTATTGCGGCTGTATTCGATATGCTCGACGGTCGGGTGGCGCGGTTGTTGCAGGCGGAAACGGCATTTGGTGCTGAATACGATTCGTTGTGTGATATGCTGTCGTTTGGTCTGGCGCCAGCCGTGCTGGTGTACCTCTGGGCACTGGTCAATCTGCCGCAACAGTTGCATAAGCTGGCTTGGCTGGCCGCATTTGCGCTGGCGGCCTGTGCCGCCTTGCGTCTGGCGCGTTTCAATGTATTCATCGGCAAACAGGACAAGCGTTATTTTCAGGGGTTGCCGACACCTGCCTCAGCCTTGCTGATCGCCACAGCAGTATTGTTTCATGAGGATTCGCAGCTGGATCCGATGCCCTGGCTGTGGTTTGCCGCATCGCTGGCTCTGGCAGGCCTGATGGTCAGCAATGTGCGTTTTGTGTCCGGCAAGCAGATTGATCTCAAACAGCGACAGTCGACAGGCATTATCGTTATTATGATTGCTACGATTGCGTTGGTCATGCTCGATCCTTATCGCGTTCCGTTTATCGTTATTCTGGCCTATTGCCTGCACGGGCCGATGCTGAGTCTGTGGCAACAACGGCACCGTTCAAAATACCGCATTGCGCGCAAGAAAGCTGCGGCACGACGCAAACAGGAAGCGGAAAAGCAGGGGCATTGACGGTGTTTTGTGAACATGCTTGAATCCTGGCTATGCAATCTAACGGCACCTTTTCAGTTTTTTTTGCGGAGCTACTGCCTGGCGCAGGCCTGCGTGTTCCCTGAAACCGATGTTTGAAAGGATCAGCAGGCCGTGGATGTATTCCGCGGCCTTTTTTGTGTGACAACAGGAGAAAGTCATGTCCGATCGTTTATATATTTTTGACACTACCCTGCGTGATGGCGAACAGTCGCCGGGTTGTTCGATGAATATTGACGAAAAAATGCGTGTGGCACATGCGCTGGCTGCCCTTGGCGTGGATATTATTGAGGCGGGCTTCCCCATTGCCTCGCCGGGCGACTTTGAAGCCGTATATCGTATCGCCAGCGAGGTTGAAGGGCCGCATATTGCCGGTCTGGCACGCGCTTCATCACGCGATATCGAACGGGCGGCGGAGGCCGTAAAGCCTGCCGGTGATCGTGGACGCATTCATACGTTTATTGCCACCAGCCCGATCCACATGCAGGCCAAGCTGCGCATGACGCCGGAACAGGTGCTGGAACGGGCTGTGGATGCGGTTCGTCTGGCGCGCTCGCTGGCGCCGGAAGTGGAGTTTTCTGCTGAAGATGCAGGACGTAGCAACATGGATTTTTTGTGTCGTATTGTGGAGGCCACGATTGCGGCCGGTGCGCGCGTCATAAATATCCCGGATACGGTCGGCTATATGACGCCGGATGAATTCGGTGGGCGTATTCGCACATTGATTGAACGCGTGCCCAATGCGGACAAGGCGATTTTCTCTGTGCATTGCCATAACGATCTGGGACTGGCCGTGGCTAATTCGCTGGCAGCTGTAGAGCATGGCGCGCGCCAGGTGGAGTGTACGATCAACGGGCTGGGTGAACGGGCTGGCAATGCTTCGCTGGAAGAGATTGTCATGATTTTGCACACGCGTACAGATCGGTACGATATTGAAACCGGCATCGATACGAAGCGTATTGTGCCGACATCCAAACTGGTGTCGCAGATTACCGGCATGCCGGTGCAGCCGAACAAGGCGATTGTTGGTGCCAATGCGTTTGCACACGAATCCGGCATTCATCAGGACGGCATGCTGAAGCATCAGAAGACCTATGAAATCATGACGCCGGAATCGGTGGGCTGGAATACCAATCGCATGGTGCTGGGCAAGCATTCCGGAAGGGCGGCACTGAAATCACGCTATGAGGCGCTGGGCGTGGAACTGGATGCAGACCGCCTGCAGGATGTGTTCGAGCGTTTCAAAATACTGGCTGACAAGAAGAAGGATATCTTCGATGAGGATCTGTTGGCCATCCTGTCCGAGGAATCGGAAATCGATGTTGAGCGTGTCAAGCTGATCAGCCTGCATGCAGCATCCGGCACCGGCGACACACCGGTGGCTGCCGTGGAGCTGGAGATCGAGGGTGAAACGCACAAGGCTACCGCCGAAGGCGACGGGCCGGTCGATGCCGCGTTCAAGGCCATCAAATCACTGGTTGAGCCCAACGGACAATTATTGCTGTATTCGGTGAATGCGATTACCTCCGGTACCGATGCGCAGGGCGAGGTGACCGTCCGGCTGAAGGATGGCGAGCGTATCGTTAATGGCCAAGGATCGGATACGGATATTGTCGTGGCCAGTGCGAAAGCGCTGATTTCCGCCCTGAACAAGTTGCCGAACATGCATGCCAGAGAGGTGCATGCCCAGTATTCCGGCGTTTAACGGGCGCACAGACCTTGACGCATGCGGTATGCGGTCCTACGTTTACCACATGCGTTTACTGGCATGGCTAGCCGTGTTCTCCCTGCAACTGGGCATGTTTGTCTGCGGGGCGGGTATTGATGTGTGCCATGCTGCGGATGCTTCCATGGTGTCAAATGAGGCATCACTGTTGCCCGATATGCCTGCGGATGACGATGCAGATGTAGCGCCATCCGATCAGGTTTGCACGGCACACGCAGCCCATGTTTTCCTTGGGGTGGCCGTACCGACCGGAGCGAAAGCATTGCCGCATATTGATGTAGCCATGTTTCCGGCCGCCTTGCAACTTCCCGAATGTGATCATCTGATCGAACAACCTCCAAAATTCGCACGCAGTTGATGCGCTAACAGGCATCGCGGCATCCGGGGCTTTTCCCGGTTTGCGGCAGTATGCCTGCTACAGCGTCAACTTCCCCACACGAATTCACAAACAGGGGGAAACTGTGCGTACACATGTTTTCATTATCGGAATGCTGTTATGCATTCATCCGTTGAATATTCAGGCTGAAAGTCTTGAATCAGTCATGGCACAGGCTGCATCGCAGCATCCGCGGTTGCAGATGGCCGAACAGAGCGTTGAGGTTGCCCGGGAGCAGCTGCATGAACAGAGGGATTATGCCTATAATCCTGAGCTTTCGCTGGAATCACAGCGTCGGCGGCTGAATGGCGGTGGCACCAGTAACGACTATTATATTACGCTATCGCAGGGTATTGAAATTGCCGGCAAACGCGGGCTGCGGGAACAGGCCGCCAGAGCCGAACTGGATGCGGTCAGTGCACGGCGCCAGTCCGTGCAGCAACGTTTAATGATCGAGGCTGCGCGAGCCTATGTGCAGCTGTTTTTTGCACGCCGGACATTTGCCTTACGCCAGAGACAAAGCGACATGTTGCGCGCCGTCAGTGATGCGGTCAGTCGGCAGCTCGAGCTGGGGCAGTCCAGTTTACTGGAGGCCAACCTGGCCCAGTCTGCCTTTGCCTCTGCATTCAATGCTGCTGCCGCGGCCGAGCGTCGGCTAAACCGGAGCCGTCAACAGTATTGGGCTGCATTGGGTGTGTCCGGAAAGAACGAAGCGGAGTTGTCATTGCCGACGTTATCGCCCGAATGGCGCCCCGCCGGGGATGCCTATGAACTGGCTTTGGCTTCGCGCCCCGAATTTTCCGTATTGCAGGCTCAACTGGAGCAATCGGATGCACGTGCGGAACTGGCTGGAGCCGAGCGCATTCCGGATGTCACCATCAGTACCATGACAGGTAGGGAGGCTGGGGAGAACCTGGTCAAGCTGGGTATCACGATTCCCGTTCCTCTGCTGAATAGTCATCAGGGGGCTTACCGTGCAGCGCTGGCGGAGCGGGAGCGGGCCAGTACGGGTATGGCGTGGTCAAGGCAGCAATTGCGCTATGCGGTTCGGAATGCGTTAAGTAACCATAACGGTGCCATGCAGGCACTGGCACAGCTGTTGTCTTCCCGCATGCAGCAGCGTGCCAGAGATACGGTCGCTCTGGCACGGCACGCCTATGATGCAGGTGAACTGGACCTGGAGGCGCTGGTTATCCATAGCCGGCAAGGACTGGAAGCGCAGATCACTGCACTGGACATCATTCAGCAGGCATGGCTGGCACGCATTCGTCTGGCCGAGGTGCTGGGACATCCCGAATATATTTTACAAGGAACACAACCATGAAAATCATCACACTATTAACAATGATGCTGTTCACAGGCATCGTGTTTCACGATGCCCGGGCCGAAGAACATAGCCATGAGCATGAGCAGGGTGGCACCATTGAACTGAATGCCGAGCAGATTCGCCAGGCCGGCATTGTGACTGAGAAAGTCACAATGCGTCCATTGATGCACACGATTCGTGCTCCGGGCACGGTGACATTCGATGCTTATGCGCTGGCGGATATCACAACACAGGTGGACGCCGTGGTGCATGCACGCCATGTGCGTCTGGGTGAAAAAGTCGTCAAGGGGCAGAAGCTGGTCACGCTGAACAGCACAGCGCTGGCGCAGGCCGAGGCTTCGTACCTCAAGGCTCGTGCCGAGCATAACAGAAGCCGGCAGGAATTGGGGCGACTGAAGAAACTGGCAGCGCAGAAAATTGTTTCCCAGGCGCGTTTGCAACAGGCGGAAAGCACATACCAGGCCATGCATGCCAATCTTGCTGCAGCCAGGGCTGCACTGTATGCCTATGGTTTGGACAAGCAGGATATAGCCAATCTACTCAGGCAGGATGTGTATGGACGGCTGACATTACGTTCACCGCATGCGGGTACGGTCGTGGAGGATAATTTTCGTCTTGGTCAGCATGTGGCCGCAGGCAGTCGTCTGATGCAGGTAGCTAATGAATCGCATGTCTGGGTGGAAGTGAATATTCCCGAAAACCAGTTGACGGATATTCGGATTGGAGGTCCTGCATCGGTGATGCTGAAGGATGGCGATGCCGTATATCAGGGGCGGGTGATCAATATTCACCATCAGCTGGATGCGGCAACGCGTACGGCCGGTGTGCGACTGGAGATCGGTAATGCCGATGATGCCTTGCATCCAGGCATGTTTGTACAGGCAGAAATTGCCACAGGAACTTCAGGGCAACAGCTGCTGGTACCCGAGCAGGCTGTGCAAAGACAGGGCCGTGAGTTGATTGTGTTTGTCGAAGAGGAGCCAGGTCATTTTGAGCGCCGTGAAGTGGTTACGAGCAAGCCCGTTATGGGCCTTGTACCGTTGCTCAAGGGTGTGCAGGCAGGTGAACGCATTGTCGTTAAGGGCGCTTTTGTTCTCGTTTCCGAGCTGGCCAAGTCCGGCTTTGAAGCTCATCATCATTAGAGGTTGTTACCATGTTTGCAAAACTGATTGATGCGGTGGTCAGCAATCGGCTGCTGATTTTGATGCTGTTGGTGGCTTCCATGGCTTATGCATTGTTCGTGGTGCCGAAACTGAATCTGGATGCATTTCCTGATGTGACCAATGTGCAGGTGCAGATCAATACCGAGGCGCAGGGGCTGGCTGCCGAAGAGGTCGAACAACTGATTACCTATCCGATCGAGGCGGTCATGTATTCCCTTCCCGATGTTGAGGAGGTTCGTTCGATTTCCAAAACCGGTCTGTCCGTCATTACCGTGGTGTTCAGGGAAGAAACAGATATCTATTTTGCCAGGCAACTGGTATTCCAGAAGCTTCAGGATGCACGTCAGACGGTGCCTGCATGGGCAGGGACGCCGAAAATCGGGCCGAATACGTCCGGGCTGGGGCAGGTGTTCCAGTATATCGTCAAGGCTGCCCCGGATGCCGGTTATGATGCCATGACGCTGCGCGCATTGAATGACTGGGTGGTGAAGCTGATGCTGATGCCCGTGGAAGGGGTTACGGATATTCTCTCCTATGGTGGCGAGGTGCGCCAGTATCAGGTGCAGCTGGATCCGGAACGACTGCTGGCTTACCAGCTGCATGTCAAAGATGTTGTGCGTGCCATTGAAGCCAACAACCGCAATGCTGGTGGCTGGTACCTCCCCAGAGGGGATGAACAACTGGTGATCCGCGGCGTGGGCTGGGTGCCTGGTGGTAAGGATGGCCTGGAGGCCATTGCGGCCATTCCTGTGAAAACGGTTCATGGCACACCGGTACGGGTGCGGGATGTGGCAACTGTCTCCTTTGGCGGGGCCATTCGTCAGGGGGCTGTGACTATGGTGGAGCGCGGTGCGGATGGAGCAATCAGGGATCTGGGCGAAGTGGTTGTGGGTATTGTACTGAAACGTTTTGGCGCCAATACCAAAAACACCATTGATGATGTGAAAGCACGTTTGGAAATCGTGCAGAAGTCCATGCCCGATGGGGTCTCGATTCAGCCTTTCTATGACCAGTCGGAGCTGATTGACAAGGCGGTATGGACCGTTGAGAAGGCCTTGCTCGAGGCCTTTGTGCTGATCATCATTATTCTGTTTCTGTTCCTGATGAATGTGCGTGCAGTAACACTGGTGCTGCTGTCGGTGCCGATTTCGGTGCTGGCTGCGCTGGCTGTCATGGAACATTATGATATCTCGGCCAATCTTATGAGTCTGGGCGGTCTGGCCATTGCCATTGGCATGATGGTGGATGGCTCGGTGGTGATGGTAGAGAACATTTTCAAGCATCTGGAACGGGAACAGCCGGGCGATCACGGTATTGCCCTGCGCATTGCCGAGGCATCCAAGGAGGTGGCCCGGCCGGTACTGTTTGCTGTACTCATTATCCTGATGGTATTTACGCCGTTGTTTGCCCTGCAGGGTGTGGAAGGGAAAATGTTCACACCGATGGCTTTGTCCATCTGTTTTGCCATGTTTGCTTCACTGCTGGTGGCGCTGGTGGTTATGCCGGTGTTGGCAACCTATGCCTTTACGCGAGGCGTGATTCACAAGGATAGCCCTGTGCTGGCACCTGTGGCACGGGCCTATCACAGACTGCTTCAGTCTGCGCTGGCCGCTCCGAAGCGGGTGGTTGGCAGTGCCGCGATGGCCTTTGTGCTCACGCTTGCCGTTGTTCCGTTTCTGGGCACGGAGTTCGTGCCTGAACTGGAGGAGGGAACATTGGCCATTCGGGTTACGCTGGCGCCGTCATCTTCGTTGTCTTATGCGAAAGAGATGGGGGGGAAACTGGAAAAAGTCCTGATCGAGAACTTTCCGGAGGTGGCTTATGTGTCGGCCCGGATCGGGCGCGCAGAAATCGGTGGGGACCCGGAACCGGTATCCAATGTGGAGCTGTTTGTTGGACTTAAACCCGTTACCGAGTGGACCAGTGCAAGCAACAGGACTGCATTGCAGGCCTTGATGCGGGAGAAGATGCAGGTTGTGCCTGGTGTGCTGATCGCCTTTACACAGCCGATCGCCATGCGTGTGGATGAGTTATTGTCGGGGGTGAAGGCGGCACTGGCGATTAAACTCTTTGGTCCGGATCTCAAGGTGTTGGCCGAGATGGGTAAAAAAATCGAAACATTGACCAAAAGCGTTGAAGGTACGCGCGATGTGGCCATGGAGCAGATTGAGGGAGAAGCACAACTGGTGATTCGTCCCGATCGGATCAAGCTGGATCGTTATGGTATTCCGGTCGATGATGTCATGACACTGGTGGCGGATGCGATTGGTGGTGCGACGGCCGGTCAGGTAATTTCCGGTAATGAACGTTACGATATCTATGTGCGTCTGGCGCGCGACTTTCGCCAGCATGCCGAGGCCATCGGTCAGTTGATCCTGCAGGCACCATCCGGTGCCTGGGTGCGTCTTGAAGATGTGGCCTCGATCGGGGTGGAGCAGGGGCCGCCCATGATCCGGCGCGATGATGTGCAGCGGCGTATCGTGATCCAGAGTAATGTTGCAGGACGGGATATGGGTTCACTGGTAGCCGAACTGGATCGTCGTATTCAGAGCGAGATCGATTTGCCACCGGGTTATACGGTGGTATTTGGTGGTCAGTTCGAAAATCAGCAGCGTGCCCAGGCCAGGTTGATGATTGTCGTACCTATGGCTCTGCTGGTGATTTTTCTGTTGCTGTATTTCATGTTTCATTCCGTGGGGCAGGCCTTGCTGATCATGCTCAATGTGCCAATGGCACTGATTGGCGGTATTCTGGCATTGTGGGTCTCGGGGCAGTATTTGTCCGTGCCATCGAGCATTGGCTTTATTGCGCTGTTTGGAGTGGCCGTGCTCAACGGGGTTGTGCTGGTGGATGCGATTAACCGGCACAGGGATGGCAGCCGAAATATGCACGAAGCCATATGTCATGGTGCCGAGTCCCGTTTGCGGCCAGTGCTGATGACGGCCATGATTGCCGGGCTGGGTCTGGTGCCACTGTTGCTGGCCACAGGCATCGGTTCGGAAATTCAGCGTCCGCTGGCCACGGTCGTTGTGGGGGGGCTAGTGTCTTCAACCTTGCTGACGCTGTTTGTCTTGCCGTGCCTGTATGCGCGTTTTAGCCGGAGTCGGAAATGAAAACCGGGCTGTTGATTGCTGTCGGCTCCCGCATGATGACAGCCACCACCAGATGCGCCATTACCAGGCAGGAGAGGAGCATGGAGGGCAGAATGACGACAACAGCAGTGAAGCGCATGAGTAACGGGCGATGCATCATCCACTGAATATGGGCCGACAATGCCAGGGTTCCTGTCGGCAGGTGCCATGATGTCTAGCGCCAGGGCTTTCGGAATAGGGACGGATTCGCATGGCTAATGTATGGATGTCTTTGCTGATGTTTGTGCAGCAGCATCTTTGGTGGATAGCCGGCCTGTCATTGCTTGCGCTGTTGCTTGGTCTGCTGGCCGCGTCATGGCTGGTGACGCGTATGCCGGCCGATTATTTTTGTTCCAGACGGCCTCGGCCATTGTTGAATCGCAGTCTGCACCCGGTGCTGGGCTGGGGGCTTGTGGTGTTGCGGAACCTGCTCGGACTATTGTTTGTGCTTGCCGGCATATTGATGCTGTTTACACCCGGGCAGGGTGTGCTCACGCTATTGCTGGGTTTGATGCTGATGAATTATCCCGGCAAGTTTGCATTGGAACGCTGGCTGCTTCGCAGAGCATTGGTATTGCGCATGCTGAATATACTGCGCCGGCGCAAGGGCTGTCCGCCTTTGATCAGGCCACCTGGCTGAAAAACAAAGGCTCCGTGGAGCGGAGCCTTTGTGATTCGTACGGGGGCTAATGATGATTGAGTTGCCGTAGCCAGTTTTCCAGGAAATGGATGTTGAAATCACCCTGCTGAAAGGCCGGGTTGGCCAGTAATCTGCGGTGCAACTCCTGGTTGGTGGTGACGCCGAGAATTGCCAGTTCATCAATGGCGCGTTGCATGCGGCGAATGCATTTCTGCCGGTCGCGGGCATGAGTGATGATTTTAGCGATCATCGAATCATAGTGTGGCGGAATTGTGTAGCCGGTGTAAATGGCCGAATCGACGCGTACGCTGCGGCCACCGGGGGCATGGTACAGTTCGATGGTGCCGGGGCATGGTGTGAACTTGAACGGGTGTTCCGCATTGATGCGGCATTCAATAGCATGCCCTTTGCGTTTGATGTCCTGCTGCGTGAATGCGAGAGGTTCACCGCTGGCCACGCGTAACTGCCATTCGATCAGATCAACGCCGGTGATCCATTCGGATACCGGATGTTCCACCTGGATGCGCGTATTCATTTCAATGAAATAAAAGGACTTGTCCGGGTTCATGAGAAATTCGATGGTGCCGGCACCGACGTAATCCACGGCCTTTGCTGCAGCAACGCCCGCGGCACAGATTTTCTGGCGTGTTTCTTCATCAACGAACGGGCTGGGCGCTTCTTCCAGAACCTTCTGGTTATTGCGCTGCAGGGAACATTCGCGCTCAAACAGATGCACGATATTGCCATGCGTATCGCCCAGGACCTGCACTTCGATATGGCGCGGAAGCTCCAGAAATTTCTCGATAAACACGGTGTCATCGCCGAATGCCGCTGCCGCTTCGGTCTGGCACATATTGAACGCGCTGGAAATACCGCTTTCGCTGTGCACGACTTTCATGCCGCGTCCGCCACCGCCGGCGGAAGCCTTGACGATGACAGGGTAGCCGGCTTCTCGTGCCACGATGCGTGCCTCATCGACACTGCGCACGGCACCGTCGGAGCCAGGTACCAATGGCACGCCGGCTTCCTGCATGGCCTGCTTGGCCTTGACCTTGTCGCCCATTGTACGCATCGATGCCGGCGATGGGCCGACCCAGGTGATTCCGGATGCCATGACGATTTCGGCAAAATCGGCATTTTCGGCCAGAAAACCAAAGCCGGGATGGATGGCATCGGTGTCTGTAATCTCGGCCGCCGACATGATGGAGGGAATATTCAGATAAGACTGCGGTGATGGCGCAGGGCCGATACAAACCGCTTCATCAGCCAAGCGGGTATGCATGGCATCGCGATCGGCTTCTGAATAGACGGCCACACTGCGAATACCCAGTTCCCGGCAGGCACGAATGATACGAACGGCGATTTCGCCACGATTGGCAACCAAAACTTTGTGAAACATAGCTACTCCGATCAGGCCGGGGTAATGATGAACAATGGCTGTCCATATTCGATCGGGCTGGCATTTTCTGCGAGAACCTTTTCGACCACACCGTCATATTCTGCCTCGATCTCGTTCATCAGCTTCATGGCTTCAATAATGCACAATACATCGCCTTTGCTGACTTTTTGACCTTCCTTGACGAAGGCTTCGGCATCCGGGCTCGGTGCGCGGTAGAAGGTTCCTACCATCGGTGATTTAACGGCATGGGGATGATCGGCAAGGTCTTCCTCGACACTGGCTACGGCAGGTTCAGTGCTTGCAGGCGTAGCCGTGATGCTTTCCGGCGCGGGAGCAGCGGCGGCAACAGGAGCGGTAGTCGTCGTGGTCTGGCGTGAAATGCGCACGCTATGTTCGCCGTCAGACACCTCGATTTCGGTAACATCGGAGCTTTGTACCAGTTTGATCAGTTTTCGTATTTGGGCGATATCCACATCAGCCTCCTGTGTTCTTTAAATGATGAATCATGCCGCGTAACGCCAGTTCATAGGAGCAGGCGCCGAAGCCGGCAATCACACCAACGGCGGTATCGGCAAGCATGGAACGGTGCCGAAAGTGTTCCCGCTGGTGAATATTGGATAAATGGACCTCAATGAACGGTTTGTTGCCGGCCAGAATGGCATCACGCAAGGCAATGCTGGTATGCGTGTAGGCTGCCGGATTCATAATAATGCCGTCGATATGGCCCAGTTCGCTGTGCGCAAGCGAGGCTTGCTGGATTTTGTCCACCAGTTCGCCTTCGTGATTGCTCTGAAAGGTAATGATTTCGGCACTGAGCTGATTGCCGAGCTCAATCAGGGCACAGTTGATGTCGGCCAGACTCATGGAGCCGTAATGGTCCGGTTCACGCGAGCCGAGTAGATTCAGGTTCGGGCCATGCAGCACCAGAATGCGTAACAGGCTCATTATGCAGCCTCCTGTTCCCATTGCATTTTCAGCGCCAGCAACTGGGGCTGCTGCGGTTGTTGCGCCAGCAGTTCCTGTAACATGCTGAGAGCGCCCTGGTGGTCACCCTGCTGCCAGCACATTTTTGCCAGCCTCAGCGAGGCAGTCGGTGCCGGTGTTTGCCGGGTACGTTCCTGCTGCAGCCTGAGCGCGATGGTGGCGCTTTTGATGCCTTGCTCGATTTTACCCATATTGCGCTGTAGGCGAGCCAGCATTTTCCAGCCACGCAATTCACGTGGTGCAAAGTCGAGCAATTCCTGCAGAATATGTTCGGCCTGTTCGAATTCCTGCGCATCCATGGCTGCTTTTGCCCTGGCCAGGCTTTCGCTCACACCGCACCAGTTCATCGGTTTGGGAAGTGCGGTATTGGGTGAAACATCAGATGCTGCTAGCATAGCCGTCACGCTACGCGGCCGGTTCGGGCGGGTCAACAAGCGGGCTGGCAAATGTCCGCAAAAACAGCCGGATATCGCCGGTTTTTCGTTGCTTTTGCAATAAAAATGGCATGAAAATCGTATTTTGGGGTGATTATGGAAAAGCAAATCACGATTCATCTTAATGGTGAAAAGCGGTGCGTACAGGCTGGCACCCTAGCCGATCTGGTACGACAGCTGGGGCTGGAAAAACGGATGATTGCCATCGAACGCAACCTCGAAGTGGTGCCCAGAAGCGAATATGATAGCACCCGTTTACAGCAGGATGATCGCATCGAGCTGGTGCATATGATTGGCGGCGGCTGATCGGATGGACAGGCAGAACAACAATGGAGGATACATGTCTGATACATTGAGAGTGGGCAGTTATTCATTTAATTCACGGCTGATTGTCGGCTCCGGCAAGTACCGGGACTTCCAGATAACGAAAGAGGCAACCGAAGCCGCAGAAGCGGAAATGATCACCGTGGCCATTCGGCGTGTAAATATCACTGACCCGGGCAAGGAAAATCTGCTGGATTATATCGACCCGAAGCAATATACCATTTTGCCGAATACGGCGGGTTGCTTTAATGCCGATGATGCGGTGCGCACATTGCGACTGGCACGCGAGGCCGGTGGCTGGGACCTGGTCAAGCTGGAAGTGCTTGGCGATACCGAAACCTTGTATCCGAACGTCGTGGAGACAATCAAGGCGGCTGAAGTCCTCGTGGATGAGGGTTTTCAGGTTATGGTCTATACCAATGATGATCCGATTGTGGCCACCCGACTGGAAGAGATCGGATGCGTGGCGGTCATGCCGCTGGGCAACCCGATCGGTTCAGGGCGCGGGCTGGCCAATCCGTTTAATATTCGCGTGATCAAGGAACGGGCGAATATCCCGATTGTTGTTGATGCCGGTATCGGTACGGCCAGCGATGCGGCCAAGGCGATGGAACTGGGGGCGGATGCTGTGTTGATCAACACGGCTATTGCCGAGGCGCGGGATGAATGCATGATGGCACGCGCCATGCGCGATGCCGTGAGGGCCGGTCGCATGGCTTATCTGGCCGGCCGCATGCCCAAGCGCGCCTTTGCTTCGGCATCGTCGCCGACCGAGGGCTATATCTGGGATTAAAACAGGGCGGGCATAGATGCCCGCGATAAAAGGAATCGACATGACTGAACTGAAAAACGATTTATTTTTGCGCGCCTGCCTGCGCCAGGATGTAGAGCGTACACCGGTATGGATGATGCGTCAGGCTGGTCGCTATTTGCCGGAATACCGTGCCACACGGCAGCGTGCCGGTGGTTTTCTGGATCTGTGCAAGAATCCGGAACTGGCCTGTGAAGTAACGCTGCAGCCCATCGACATTCTGGGGGCAGACGCGGCGATCCTGTTTTCCGATATTCTAGTTGTGCCCGAGGCCATGGGTATGACGCTGACGTTTGGTGCTGGCGAAGGACCGAAGTTCCCTGATCCGGTGAGCTGCCGGGCAGATGTAGAGAAATTGCCGATTCCCGATCCGATGGTGGAGCTGAAATACGTCATGGATGCGGTAAGCACGATTCGCAAGGGGCTGAATGGTCGCGTACCCTTAATCGGCTTTACCGGCTCTCCGTGGACATTGGCGACTTATATGGTGGAAGGCGGCGGTTCCAAGAACTTCTCGAAAGTCAAAGCGATGATCTTCAATGAGCCGGAAACGATGCATCTGTTGCTGGAGAAGCTGGCGGACAGCGTGGCTGCCTATCTGAATGCCCAGATTGCCAGCGGTGCACAAGCCGTACAGATTTTCGATACTTGGGGCGGCATTCTGACCACGCGCGATTATCAGCTGTTTTCATTGCAGTATATGCAGCGCATTATCGAGCAGTTGACACGCGAGAACGAAGGGCGGCGGGTACCGGTCATCCTGTATACGAAGGGCGGCATGGGCTGGCTGGAAGCGATTGCCGATACCGGTTGTGATGTGGTTGGCCTGGACTGGTCGATTGATATCGACGTGGCCAAGGCCCGTGTGGGCGATCGAGTGGCACTACAGGGCAATATGGATCCGACAATGCTCTATGCCAAACCAGAGCGTATTCGTGAGGAAGTGAAGGATATTCTGGCTCGCTTTGGCCATGGCAATGGCCATGTGTTCAATCTGGGCCATGGCATTACGCCGGATGTGCCGAAAGAGCATGCCATCGAGTTCTTCCGGGCTGTGCGTGAGGAGTCGATGCAGTATCACCGCTGACAAATTTTGCCAATGCATGAAAAAGCCGCCTCGATGGGCGGCTTTTTCATGGTTCGCGATACGTTCAGGAGGGATTGCCGTTTGTCTGCGGCTGATTGGATGCCTGCATTTTCAGATTGCGCAGGTAGGCAACGACATCCCTGGCATCCTGTCCGCAGGTATTCTGCGGAGGCATTTTGGTGGTAGCGCGGTCATCGGCGGTTAGCTTTTTGATGGCCTTGCCGGAATGACAGATGAATGCGGCCAGTTGTTCTTCATTCCAGATGAAATCGGCTTTGGCCAGGGCATGGCTGTAATGAAAGTCGGGTGTCTTTCCGGCCGGCTGGCCGATGATGGCATAAAGATTGGGGCCGAAGCGTCCTTTTTTACCTGGTTCGAAGCTGTGGCACAGCTGGCACTTCTGCGCCAGTTTCTGACCATGCACGGCATCTCCCAGTGGCGTCATGGTTTTATGGTTGTCGGCAACTTTGGTGATGGCTGGCTGGCTGCTCTGTACCGGGTGTGATGTCTCACTGATCTGTACCGGATGCGATGCTTTGTGGGCAATCGCATGCGTTTTTTTTGCCGTTGTCTGACGAATCTCGGGATGTACATCCACGGTCTTGTTTTGGGCAAGTTGCACGGGGTTGCTTGCAGGCTGTTGCAGGCCGATGGTGAGTGCGGCGAGGCGCTGTGCAGAGCGGACATCAGCCAGTAATTTCTGCGCTTTCAGATTCTCCAGCATGGCGTTTCGGGCGATCTTCTGGCGCAGGTCGGCCTGTTTTTGTGCATTGGCAACAATGGTTTCCTGTTTAGCCAGCAGGCGTGCCAGACGTGTGCGCTCCAAAGCGGCCTGCAACAATGTCTCACGTGCCTGTTCTGCCTGTTTCTGCATTATGTCCGCCCAGCGCTGTTTTTTTTCAGCATGGGCCAGCAACAGGGTATAGTCCTTGTCATTCTTGTTGATGATGGCTTTGCTTTGAGCCAGCACCGTTTGCTGTGTTGCCGGGTCGGCATGCCTTGCTTGCAGAGCCTGGTCGACGGCCGTCTTGATGGCGGCAACCTTGCGTGCGGCAACCGATTCAGGGGCCATGTTGTGCGATGAGCTGCTATTGCTACAGCCGCTTAATACGACGCCAATGGCGAAAAGGCATATCCATAGGGTTTTATTCATAACGTGCTCCTGCAGTAAAATTGACAACACGCATGCTATGGCCGTGGAATTACTTGCCTGTGATGAAGATTACATCATCATGCGAAAAGTCGGATGCTGATACGGAGGTATGATCAATGCAGGTGGATACACATAATATGGCTCTGTTCTGCGATTTCGAGAATGTTGCGCTGGGCGTGCGCGATGCGAAGCTGGCGGCCTTCGATATCGGCAAGGTGCTGGAGCGATTGCTGCTCAAGGGCAATATCGTTGTGAAAAAGGCTTATTGCGACTGGGCGCGTTATCGAGATTTCAAGGTGCCGATGCACGAGGCGGCTTTTGAGCTGATTGATATTCCGCATGTGCGTCAGAGCGGCAAGAATTCGGCGGATATCCGCATGGTCGTCGATGCGCTGGATTTGTGTTACACCAAGTCGCATGTTGATACCTTCGTCATCATTTCCGGCGATTCCGATTTTTCACCGCTGGTGTCCAAGCTGCGCGAAAACAACAAGGTTGTGATTGGGGTCGGCGTCAAACAGTCGACATCGGATTTGCTGACGGCCAACTGTGACGAGTTTATTTATTACAACGATTTGGTGCGTGATTCAGAAAAACAGCACAAGACGCGTCGCCGTGCTGTGGCCAGGGGGAAAGCCAAGCCTGCGGTTGGCGATGAAGCGGCATTGAAACAGGAAGCCATCGATCTGGTATTGGCGACGGTGGAGGATTTATTCAAGGAACGTGGCGAGGAAGACAAGGTGTGGGGCTCGATGGTGAAGCAGACACTGAAACGGCGGCAGCCAGGATTTTCCGAGGGTTATCACGGCTACCGCAGTTTCGGCCAGTTGCTGGAAGATGCACAGTCGCGCGGTTTGCTAACGATGAAACACGATGAAAAATCCGGCGGCTATATCATTGAAGGCTTTGCGCACGAAGAATAATCATCATGTCTTGCCAAGCCGTGTCAGCAGGCGATCAAGCTGATCGGCAAATGCCTTGCGGTTGGCTGCGCTGAAGGCGGCAGGGCCGCCGGTTGTGATACCGCTGGCGCGCAGGCTGTCCATCATGTTCCGCATTTGCAGCCGGGCTGCGATATTGTCCGCCGTGTAGCATTCACCACGCGGACTCAGCGCTAGGCCATCCCGGTTAATGACTTCTGCTGCCAGCGGAATATCACTGGTGATGACGAGATCACCGGGCTGCATATGTTGAACGATGGCATTGTCCGCCATATCAAAGCCTGCTTCCACCTGCATGAAATCAACCGGTACCGATGATGGTATGTGCAGCGGATGATTGGCAACGAGTGTAAGACGGATGCCGGTGCGTCGGGCGGCACGGAACAGGATATCCCTGACCGGAACCGGGCAGGCATCGGCATCCACCCAGATACGCATCAATTTATTTTGTGCTGTCGTCCGTATTGGTGAGGGCATCGCTGGCATCATCGATCAGGCAACGGATTTCTTCCAGTGCATCAAGGTTTTCCTTTTCAATCAGGCCAATGATGAAGTTTTCAATCAGCCGCGGCAGCAGTGCCGGCTCATCCAGTGTGCCGCGTGAATAGATGATCAGGCCATTGAGGAAGCCTTCCAGGTGTTCATCGGAAAGTTTTTCATAGTTTTTGTTTTTGGCACCGGCCATGAATGCCTTGATCTGGCTGCTGCTGAAGAAGAAACCACCCAGCTCGAAGATTTCCTTGATCTCGAAGTGCCTGAGATTGTTGGCAATGGCGATTTTTTTGAGGACATTGTTATTGGTCATGGCCGCACTGTAGCAGGAATGTGTTATCAGGCACGTTGATCTTTCATGGTATCTTCATGTATTTGCAGGCACGATTCGCGTTTGACAGGCGGGGGTCAAGCTCTTTTCCTGATTCTTTGAAGGTGAATATTCCATGACGACAAACGAACAACATCAGCTGACTTTTGCTGATCTGAAACTGATTCCCCCGCTATTGCAGGCGCTTGAGGAGGTGGGTTACGAATACCCTTCTCCGATTCAGGCGCAGACAATTCCGTTATTGCTTGAAGGCCGCGATGTGCTGGGACAGGCGCAAACCGGTACCGGCAAAACGGCGGCCTTTGCCCTGCCAATGCTTTCCCGCATTGATTTAAGCCGGAAATCGCCGCAATTGCTGGTGCTGGCACCGACGCGTGAACTGGCCATTCAGGTGGCCGAGGCATTCCAGAAGTATGCTCATCATATGCCGGGTTTTCATGTGCTGCCGATCTATGGCGGACAGAGCTATGATATCCAGTTGCGCCAGCTTAAGCGCGGTGTGCATGTGGTGGTCGGTACTCCCGGCCGCGTTATGGATCATATGCGCCGGGGAACGCTGAAGCTGGATGCCCTGCGTGCGCTGGTACTGGATGAGGCCGATGAAATGCTGCGCATGGGCTTTATCGATGATGTGCAGTGGATTCTCGAACAGACGCCGGATGAACGGCAGATTGCACTGTTTTCGGCGACTATGCCGAGTGTGATCCGGACCATCGCCAATCGGCATTTGCGTAATCCCGAACATGTGACGGTGAAAGTCAGACAGGCGACGGCGGAAACGATTCGCCAGCGTTACTGGATGGTGAGTGGCCGGCATAAACTCGATGCGCTGACACGTATTCTGGAGGCAGAACCATTCGATGCTGTATTGATTTTTGTGCGTACGAAGGTTGCGACCGAAGAACTGGCCGAGCGGCTGGAGGCGCGCGGTTATGCCGCGACGGCGTTAAATGGTGATATTGCACAGAAACAGCGCGAGGCTATCGTCAATCGCCTGAAGAAAGGACATCTGGATATTCTCGTGGCCACCGATGTGGTGGCGCGCGGGCTGGATGTGGAGCGTATCTCGCATGTGATTAATTATGATATTCCGCACGATACAGAGTCCTATATCCATCGTATCGGGCGTACCGGCCGTGCCGGACGCACGGGTGATGCCATCCTGTTTGTGGCGCCGCGTGAAAAACGCATGTTGTACGCGATTGAGCGGGCGACGAAGAAGCCGATCGACAAGTTTGAAATGCCGACAGCCGAAGCGATCAATAACAAACGCATTACCGAATTCAAGCAGCGCATTACCGATACGCTGGAGCAGGAAGACGGGTTGGAACTGTTTGCCGATATCGTTGAACAGTATGGCCAGGAACATAATGTTCCGGCAAGCGAGATTGCTGCTGCTTTAGCTTGCATGGTGCAGGGTGACCGGCCGCTGCTGTTGAAGGACGAACCCAAACGGCCGGAACGGCAGCGAAGTGAGCGGAATCCGCGTTTCGATGCTCCGAAGGATCGACGCAGGCCTGTACGCAGTATGGATCGCGAACAGCGTGCTGACGATGAACGTCCGGCACATAGCAAAAAACGGGAGCGCACTACCATTGCCAGCTATGACCGGCCGGAACGAGGCATGGAACGTTATCGGCTGGAAGTTGGTGCGGCGCATGGCGTGAAATCGGGTTATATCGTCGGCGCGATTGCCAATGAGATCGGTCTGGAGAGCGAATTTATCGGCAAGGTGCAGATTATGGATGACCATAGTACCGTTGATTTGCCGGAAGGGATGCCCAAAGCCATTTTCAAGGAACTGAAGCAGGTGCATATTTGCGGGCAGCGATTGAATGCATCCCTGCTTGCATCGGCTGCAGAGGAAACATCGTTATCGACCCGGAACAGGCGTCATGATGGTAAACGCCCACCTCGCCGGGCAGCAGGACATCGTCGAGGTGCGGAAGTAGGAAAACGTCCGCCGCGCCGTAAAAAACGGTGATGCTGGTTGGTTAATCTGTAATACTATAGCGGGTTTGCTATACTATGCATACAGGACTTAACAGGCAGGAGGTTGTGATGCGGTTGCTCAGAATATTCATGTTGATGATCGTTGGACTGGCTATGCCTGCCGGTGCCATGGCTACCGATAAAGGCGTAATAGGCGCCCTGATCGGCGCAGGGGCCGGAGCGGCTATTGGTCATGCCGTCGATCCAACCGGTGGTTCCGGCAAGGGCGCTATCATTGGCGGTATTGGCGGTTATCTGATTGGTTCACAGATGAATGATTCTGCAACAGCGGTGCCACCGCCGGAGCAACGGACGGTGCATGAAGCACCGCAGAACTGTAATTATGCTTATGATCTCCTGGAGGATGCCAATGCAACGTCAGATCGTGAGCGCAGGGTTTACTTATTACAGAAGGCCGTGCGCTGGTGTTCCGGCAGTCCGCGCATGCATAATGATCTCGGTGTAGCCTATTATCACCGCGGTCAGCGTTTTGACCGCAAGCGTGCCAGAGAAGAGTTGGAGTATGCGCTTGAAATCGATCCGGGTTATGAAACGGCAAGAAGGAATCTGAATCAGATCAGGTAGCGGAAAGAGCCGGGGCAAAGGCTTGTGAAACAGAGGTCGCAGATCTCCATATATACGGAGCCTGTATATCTGTCAGAACATTCCGACCCTGCCCGGGAGCGTTATGTATTTGCCTATTTTATTACGCTTCACAATCCCGGTCCGCTGGCAGTGCAATTGTTGCACCGGCACTGGTCGATCTGTGATGCCAATGGCAAGGTGGAAGAGGTGGTGGGCGAAGGTGTGGTGGGCGAGCAACCGGTGATCGAGGCCGGCGGCGAATATGTCTATAACAGCTTTTGCGTGCTGGAGACGCCGGTTGGCTGCATGGAAGGGCATTATCATATGATCGATGAGGATGGCGACCAGTTCGATACTGCGATTCCGCGTTTTACGCTGGCTGTACCCGGCGTACTGAATTAGGGCGCTGCCACTTCCTCCCCCGATGATTTTGTACAGCTTTCGCCGTTGTCCCTATGCCATGCGTGCGCGCATGATGCTGATCGATGCCGGAGTGCGTTGTGAGGTGCGCGAAGTACGGCTGGCAAACAAGCCGCAGGCCCTGCTGGAGGCATCACCCAAAGGAACGGTGCCGGTATTGTGTTTGTCGGATGGCCGTGTGCTGGAGGAAAGTCTCGACATCATGTTGTGGGCGGTACAGCAGCGCGAGGGGCAATCATGGTGGTCGCAGGATCAGGTGATGCGTGAGGCCATGACGGCATTGATCCGGCAGAATGATCATGATTTCAAATATCATCTGGACCGTTACAAATATCCGCAGCGCTTTGGCATCGACGATGTGCGTCCGCATTGGCAACAGGCTGTTCGTTTTCTTACCCGTCTGGAATCCCGTTTGCAGGATGGCCTGTTTTTGTTCGGCCAGCGTGCCTCACTGGCCGATGTGGCCATTTTTCCATTTGTGCGTCAGTTTGCTGCCGTGGATCGCGCTGCCTTTGATGCGATGCCATACCAACAGTTACAGCATTGGCTGCAAGCCTGGCAGGAGAGCGAATGGTTTGCGGCATGCATGCAGCGGTTCGTACCCTGGCAGTCGGGTGATGCACCGGTTTATCTGTTCTGACGGCGTGGTTGCCTGCGGCGTGAAGGCGGACGTTTACGTTGCAGGCTGTGTCGCCGCTCCTGCCTCGGATCGGCAGGCGGGACCAGCGCTTCCGGTCCATGGCCGATCAGGTCGCGGCGTCCTATGGTGATGAATGCCTTGCGTAATAATGGCCAGTTGGCCGGATCGTGATATCGCAGCAGTGCTTTGTGTAGTTCGCGCTGTTTCTTGCGTTTTGGCGTGAATACATGTTCGCTGCGGGATGTGATTTTTTTTAGCGGATTGCGTCCGCTGTAATACATGGCCGAAGCCGTGGCCATGGGCGACGGCAGAAAGGCCTGCACCTGATCGGGTCTGAAGCGGTTGGTTTTCAGCCATTGGGCGAGATGTATCATATCCTCATCCGTTGTGCCCGGATGCGCGGCAATGAAATAGGGAATCAGATACTGTTTTTTTCCTGCCTTGCGCGAATAATGCTCGAACAGTTTGCGGAATGCCTCGAAGCTGCCGATGCCCGGCTTCATCATCTTGCTTAACGGGCCGGTTTCGGTGTGCTCCGGCGCAATTTTCAGATAGCCACTGACATGATGGGTGACCAGTTCGCGGATGTAGGCGGGGGAGCGCACGGCCAGGTCGTAGCGTAGCCCTGAGGCGATAAATATCTTGCGTATGCCCGTGATGCGTCGTGCCCGGCGATACAGCCGGATCAGCGGTGCATGATCGGTATTCAGATTTTTGCAGATGTCCGGATAAACACAGGATGGTTTGCGGCAGGCAGCTTCAATCTCGCGCGATTTGCAGGCCAGGCGATACATATTGGCGGTTGGTCCACCGAGGTCGGAAATAATGCCGGCAAAGCCAGGTGTCTTGTCGCGAATCTGTTCGATTTCATGGATGATGGAGTTTTCCGAGCGACTCTGGATGATGCGCCCTTCGTGTTCGGTGATGGAACAAAACGTGCAGCCACCGAAGCAACCGCGCATGATATTGACGCTGGTTTTGATCATCTCGTAGGCGGGAATGCGTGCATCGCCATAATCGTGATGGGGAGTGCGTGAATAGGGATGAGCGAAAACCCAGTCCATTTCTTCTGTGGACAGGGGGATCGGTGGCGGATTTAGCCAGACATCGCGTTCGCCATGACGTTGTACCAGTGCACGGGCATTGCCCGGATTGGTTTCCAGATGCAGCAGGCGTGAGGCGTGGGCATAGAGTACGGCATCGTCGCGGACCTGTTCATACGATGGCAGGCGGATAACCGTGTGTTTGTGATCCAGACGCCGGGAGAATATGCGTTCGGTCTGACTGTTTTTCTGTTCATGGTCGCATAACGGCGTCATGGCATATGGATCGGCATGTTGTATCAGTTCGCCTGGCGTATCCACATCGGTGGAACGGATTTCCGTCCAGCCAGCAGGGATACCGCGACGCATGAATGCGGTGCCGCGAATATCGGTGATGTGACGAATGGATTCGCCCTGCTGCATGCGCAGCGCGATTTCAATGATCTGGCGCTCGGCATTGCCGAAAACCAGCATGTCCGCCTTGGAATCGGGCAGGACGGAGCGGCGAACCTTGTCGGACCAGTAATCGTAATGCGCAATACGACGCAGTGAGGCTTCGATACTGCCGATAATGACGGCGACACCCTTGAATGCCTCGCGGCAGCGTTGCGCATAGACGGTAACCGCCCGATCCGGTCGTTTGCCGGCCACGCCATGCGGCGTATAGGCATCGTCGGAACGAATCCGTCGTTCCGATGTATAGTGGTTGACCATCGAGTCCATATTACCGGCGGTGACACCGAAAAACAGGCGCGGCCGGCCTAGCGCGCGGAATGGTTCAGCCGATGTCCAGTCCGGCTGGGCGATGATGCCGACGCGAAAGCCATGCCCTTCGAGCGTGCGCCCGATAACGGCCATGCCGAAGCTGGGGTGATCGATATAGGCATCACCGGTAACGATGATGATATCGCAGGCATCCCAGCCCAGCTTATCCATCTCCTGCCGGCTCATCGGCAGTTGCGGGGCGGGCTTCGATAGCCGATAGGGCGGAATAATGCTTGCTAGGGTTTGGCTGGACACCGGCGCAGACTAGCAGATATGCGATTTGTGTGCTTAACTGGAATGGAGTCGCGCAAGGCGGCTCCATCCGGGAGGGTGTATGGGTCAGTACGATAGCCTGAGTTTGCATACCCTGTTTGTGTGGATGGGGTGGTTTGCCGGCATCATCATGTTGATTCTGCTGGCGATGTTCATTCAGGATCTGTTTTTTGCGCGTAGCGCGATCCGCCGCAATTATCCCGTGATCGGGCGCATGCGTCGTTTTCTCGAACATCAGGGCGAATATTTCCGCCAGTATTTTTTCGCTCATGATCGACAGGAATTGCCGTTTAACCGTGCAACGCGCAGCTATGTGTATCGCGCAGCCAAAGGGATGAAGCCCCTGATCGGCTTCGGCTCGACCAATGATTTAAGGGAGCCGGGCGGTGTCATTTTTGTGCCGTCATTATATGCCAGGCTGGAACAGCATTTGCAGACGACACCGCCCAAGGTGATTGGTGAAATTCGCAAGCGGCCATTTTTCGCCAAGCATATTTTTAATCTGTCCGGCATGAGCTATGGCGCCTTGTCGGCACCGGCCGTGCAGGCGCTCTCCCGCGGTGCGGCTGCTGCCGGCATATGGATGAATAGCGGGGAGGGCGGTCTTTCACCTTATCATCTGGAGGGTGGCGGTGATCTTATTTTCCAGATTGGTACGGCCAAGTACGGTGTGCGCGATGCCGATGGAAAGCTGGATGATGATAAGCTGCGTGCCGTGGCCGAACGTGTCGTTGCCTTTGAAATCAAGCTGGGGCAGGGGGCCAAGCCTGGCAAGGGAGGTATGTTGCCGGGAGGCAAGGTGACTGAGGAAATAGCTGCCATTCGTGGTATTCCGGTCGGGCAGGATTCGATCAGTCCGAATCGCAATCCGGACATCGGCAATGTTGAGGAGTTACTGGATTTCATTGCACATGTGCATGCGGTAACCGATCGGCCGGTCGGCATCAAACTGGTGATGGGCTCGGGGCAGTATATCCGTGAGCTTTGCGAAGCGATTATTCGCCGCGGTGCGGGTTCTGAACCGGATTTTATCACCGTCGATGGTGCTGATGGTGGTAGTGGTGCAGCACCGCAAGTGCTGGCCGATCATGTCGGTATGCCGCTGGATGAGGGATTACCGTTGCTGGTGGATATTCTGATCGAGTATGGATTGCGTCAGCGCATTGATGTTATTGCCTCAGGCAAGCTGGTGACTTCAGCTGCTGTGGCCAAGGCTTTGTGTCTGGGGGCGGACTTTTGCGTATCGGCGCGCGGCTTTTTATTATCACTGGGTTGTATCCAGTCGATGCAATGTCATCTGGATACCTGTCCGACCGGTATCACGACACATGATCCGCGCCTGCAGCGCGGGCTGGATGTGGAGAGTCGCAGCGCGCGCGTGGCGCGTTATGCCGAATGGATGAACAGTGAAGTGGACATGATTGCTCATTCCTGCGGCTTGAACAATGCACATGAGTTTCGTCGTGAGCATGCACGCATTATTGAAACAGCGGGTAAGAGCATACCCATGCATGAATTGTATCCTTATCCGGAAGGCGCGCTGAAATAGCCGTGTAAAACATCTGTGTTCCTGATGCGAGGCGGGCGCTATGCTGCGCCACTATGCTGGGATTTATCGAATTGTTTTTGGGTTTTGTCGTCGTATCGACGTTGCTGGAATGGTATCTGGATCAGCGCCATCAGCGTCATGTGCTGGCACAGCGTGATGCGGTGCCGGCCCGTTTTGCCGGTGTTGTCGATCTGGCGGCACATCAGAAGGCGGCGGATTATACTGTTGCCAAGCTGAAGCTGGGGCGCATTGGTCAGTTGTGGAGCGTGGCGCTGCTGCTGCTCTGGACGCTGGGTGGAGGACTGGATCTGCTGGATACATGGGTGCGGGCACAAGCATGGTCGCCGCTGGCAACCGGTGTGGCTGTCATGCTCGCCTTTTTTATGCTCGGTCACCTGCTGGAGCTGCCGCTGGAAATCTGGTCCACGTTTGGTGTGGAAGCGCATTTCGGCTTCAACAAGATGACGCCCGGCCTGTATATCAGTGATCAGCTCAAGCAGCTGGCGCTGATGTTGGTGTTTGGTATCCCGCTGGCCTGGGTCATGCTTTGGCTGATGCAGTCTGCGGGTTCTTACTGGTGGTGGTATGCCTGGCTGGTGTGGACGGCATTTTCATTGTTTATGGTCTGGGCTTTTCCGACCTGGATTGCACCCTTGTTCAATCGCTTTGAGTCGTTGCCAGATGGTGAACTGAAAACGCGCATTCAGGCATTGTTGGCACGCTGCGGCTTTACGGCCAGTGGTCTGTTCGTCATGGACGGTTCGCGCCGCTCGGCGCATGGCAATGCCTATTTCACCGGTTTCGGCAAGGCCAAGCGCATTGTGTTTTTTGACACGCTGCTAAAGTCGCTGGATGTCGACGAGACCTGTGCCGTACTGGCGCATGAGCTGGGGCACTTCCGTCATGGTCATGTCAAAAAACGCTTGCTACTTATGACATTGATGTCGTTGGCTGCTTTTGCCGTGCTCGGCTGGCTGGCTGGTGAGCCATGGTTTTACCATGCTCTGGGGGTATCGAAGCCATCCGATTATATGGCATTGCTGCTGTTTATGTTGACCATGCCCGTGTTCTTTTTCTGGCTGGGGCCACTATCCAGTGCATTGTCGCGCAAACATGAATTCGAGGCCGATGCCTATGCCGTAGCGCATGCCAGCGGCGAAAAGTTGATCTCCGCGCTGGTCAAAATGTATGAGGAAAATGCTGCGCCGCTATCGCCTGATCCGTGGTATTCGGCATGGCATGATTCGCATCCGCCGGCCATGATTCGCATTGCGCATCTGGAGCAATGCATGCAGACAAACAAGGGAGGCGCATAATGGCCGATATCGAACTGCTGTCGCCGGCCGGTACGATCAAAAACATGCGTTATGCCTTCGCCTATGGCGCCGATGCTGTTTATGCCGGTCAGCCGCGTTACAGCCTGCGCGTACGCAACAATGACTTTCAGCTGGAGAATCTGAAAACAGGCATTGATGAAGCGCATGCGCTGGGTAAAAAGTTTTTTGTTGCCAGCAATCTGTTACCGCACAATAACAAGCTCAAACGTTATCTGGAGCACATGCAGCCGATTATCGATATGGCGCCCGATGCGCTTATCATGGCCGATCCCGGGCTTATTGCGATGGTACGCGAACGCTGGCCGGAGGTGCCGGTTCACCTGTCTGTGCAGGCCAATACGATGAACTGGGCTGCTGTAAAATTCTGGCAGTCGGTCGGCATTTCTCGCGTGATTCTGTCGCGCGAGTTATCGCTGGATGAGGTGGAGGAAATCCGCCAGCGCTGTCCGGATATGGAAATCGAGGTGTTTGTGCATGGTGCGCTGTGCATTGCCTATTCGGGACGCTGTCTGCTATCCGGCTATTTTAATCATCGCGATGCGAACCAGGGCACCTGCACCAATGCCTGTCGCTGGGAATATGGCATGGAAGCGGCTGCCGAGGATGTGTCCGGTGATGTGATTCCGATTCAGATCATGGACGGGCTGAATGCACAGCCGTTTTCCACCTGCGGTGAACAGCCGCGCCATCCGCTGGCCGATCAGGTGTACATGCTGACCGAGCCGAACCGGCCGTATGAGCAGATGCCGGTGTTTGAGGATGAACATGGCACCTATATTATGAACTCCAAGGACTTGCGCGCCGTACAACATGTCGAGCGACTGGTGAAGATCGGCGTGGATTCGCTGAAAATCGAGGGGCGTACGAAATCGCATTACTATGTCGCGCGTACGGCACAGGTGTACCGTAAGGCCATCGATGATGCGCTGGCCGGTCGTCCGTTTGATGAAGGGTTGATGCACAAGCTCGATGCACTGGCCAATCGTGGATACACCGATGGCTTCTATACGCGCAAGCGCGCTTCGGCTGCACAGAACTATGAAACGGGCAATTCGCAGTTTCTGGTGCAACGCTTTGTCGGCGAAATCGTTGGCTATGATGCGGAAGATGGTACGGCTACGGTGGACGTGAAGAATCGTTTTTCCGTGGGTGATCGCGTTGAGTTGTTGACTAGCCGGGGCAATGAGTCATTCACACTGACAGCGATCGAGGATGCGAAGCGTGGCCAGAGCATGGATGTAGCACCCGGCAGCGGGCATCGGGTCCGTATTCCGGTGCCGCGTGATCCCGGCCCGATGGCCTTGCTGGCGGTGAATTTGCCGGCCTGATCATGCTTTTGGCGGCACTTTGAGTATATACCGCTTCATAGCCCTGATTGCTGCTTGATTATCCATGCGTTTTGCGCACAGTTCGCGCCAAATACAAATCATAGGGGTTTTCAGCCAATGAAAGCGTTCACCAAAAACACATTGATGGAAAAGGCTAGGGGGATGGGGCTGAAAGGTCTGTCCAAAAAGAAGAAGCATGAAATTATTTATGCCATTCAGCTGGCCGAGGGCAATACGGATTGTTTCAAGCGTATTCCCGATTGTGCCATCGAGGATTGTTTATATCGCGCCGAGTGCGTTTGATGTTAAGAGGAGGCCGCAGGGCCTCCTTTTTTATGCCTCCTGTGCCTGCAGTTTGGCTTCGATAAATTGCCGGTGTGGCAGGCCGATGAGTTCGCTGGTGCGCCGTATCAATTGTTCCTCATAAGGATCGATATGGCCATCAGCTATGGCTACGCGCCATAAATCCGCAATAATGTCCTGACGCTCTGCTGTGGAATAATGCCGAATCACCACCGAGGTGAACTGGTGCAGATCAAGCGCCTGTTCGGCTGTTGCCCCGGCGTGTTCGACCAGGGCATGAATGTCTTCATCGGTTAATTGAAAGCGCTGTTGCAGTAATTGCAGGATTTGTTCATGTTCTGCCTTTTCCAGGCGACCGTCCATACGCATGATCTCGATCATCAGTGCAGCAACTGCCAGTGCAATATCATGTTCCTTGCGCGGGGTTGAAGCCTTGTTCCACAATTGCCTTAGTGAATCAATCATCGATTACTCCATTTACCAAAAGCAAACGTTAAGTCAGGACTCGCGTTAATACCATATCCTGTTTTTCAGGACCAGTTCATGCTATTCAGGGGAATGCCTGCTGAATTGCACGCAGCCAAGCCGTAATGCGGCAGAATGGAACGGGTCCCATCAGCTTATCCGGTGGGATCATCAGGCATGAAACGAGGGGGCTGTGCCAGGGGGAAAACGGAGTTTGGAACGGCATTCAAACAGGGTAGGATCGCAGAATGCTGTTGCTCTTGTTTATATTGCTGTCCCTGCCCATTGGCTGTTTTGCAGTATGGTTCGGCTGGAAAGCGTATCAGGTTGGCAAACGCAATGTCGTGCTGGCCATGGGCTGGCTGGCATTGATGAGTTTCGGTACGACCCTGCTTTGCGCTGGCTGGGCCTATGTGATGTGGTTGCGCAGTGGCTGAATCCACGCTGGTGTATATCGGTGAATCGCTAGCCGCCTATGGCTTTGGCAATGAGCATCCTTTCGGCACGGATCGTCTGGTAGCCTTTTGGTCGGAAGTACAACGGCGTGGATTGGAGCGACGCGTGCAGGTATTATCGCCGAAGCAGGCGAATGAAACAGACTTGCTGCGTTTTCATACGCTTGCATATCTGGACCTGGTCAAACGCTATTCGTCTACAGGTGAAGGCTTTCTGGATACAGGAGATACGCCCATTTACCGGTATGTTCGAGGCTGCGGCGACTGTGGCCGGATGTGTTCTTGATGCGGCGGAGCGGATTATGGCGGGTGAGGCAGCGCATGCATTTGTACCGATTGCGGGCCTGCATCATGCCCGCCGTGATGGTGCGGCCGGCTTTTGCGTGTTCAATGATTGCGGTATTCTGATCGAGTACCTGAAACAGGTGTACGGCCTTGGCCGTATTGCCTATGTTGATATCGATGCGCATCATGGCGATGGTGTATTTTATGCCTTTACCGAGGATGCCGCAGTCTGGATTGCGGATGTGCATGAGGACGGGCGTTTTCTGTATCCGGGTACGGGCTTTGCCGATGAGACCGGCCTGGGTGCAGCTGTAGGAACCAAGCTGAACCTGCCGCTGAAACCGGGCGCTGGCGATGAGGATTTTCGGCGTGCGTGGGCTGAGGTTGAGCAGCATCTGCAGCGAGCGAGCCCCGAATTTGTTATTCTGCAGTGCGGTGCGGATTCGCTTGCCGGTGATCCGATTGCACATCTGCAGCTTTCTGCTGCTGCACATGCATATGCTGCCCGGCGCCTGTGCCATATCGCAGCCGAATATGGACATGGACGTTTGATTGCTCTTGGTGGCGGCGGTTACAACCGATGCAATCTTGCTACAGCCTGGTGCGCGGTGTTGGAGCAGATGATCGGTGACGTCCCTGCAGGCGTATGATGCTGGGAAACATGGGGCAGGTTGCCGTTATGTTTGTGGATGATGGGCATGCAGATAGGCAAGGACATCGGCCATCAGCGCATGAATGGTGTCGTAGTATTGTGGTGGGGCAGAAAGTATTTCCTGTTCACTCTGGATATACGGGGCGGCAACCAGTTCATCATGGCAATGGGTAACAATCGAGCGTGCGGCTGCGGGCGTGGTTTCCAGATGGAACTGCAGGCCGATGACATTACGGTCGATCTGGAAGGCCTGATTTTGACAGGCCTGGCTACTGGCAATGCGTATGGCCTCCGGTGGCAGACTGAAAGTTTCGCCATGCCAGTGAAAGGCCAATGTCTCGTCAGGAAATATGAACACATCATTGGCGCATGATATCCCCTGTACGGGATGCCAGCCGATTTCCTTCACAGCATTGGGAAACACTTTGCCACCTGCTGCGCTGGCAATCAGTTGTGCGCCCAGACAGATGCCAAGTACGGGCTTTCCTGTTGCGATAAAGCGCCTGATAAAATGTTTTTCTTCCGTCAGCCAGGGATAATCCTGCGCATCGTTCACGCTCATGGGGCCGCCCATGATGATCAGCATATCGATATCTTCAATGTGCGGCAGCTGTGAGCCTTCGAAGAAGCGTGTGGCCGTGATGTCGTAGCCCATGCACTGCAGCCAGTGTTCGATACTGCCCAGGCCTTCAAACGGTACATGCTGCAAATAGTGTGCGCGCATCTATTTTGCCATGACTGCAGCGCCGGGTTGTGGCATCCATGTTCGCACAGTACCCTCGCCGCGGCGATCGCTGATACCGGTCAGGCGACCGCTTTTCCGGTCGAACATAATGGCCTGCATGTTGCCGTAGTTGCGTTTCAGCGCCTGCAGATGGTGGCCGCGGCGGATCAGTTCCTGTTGCAGCACGGGCGAAAAGGTATCCGGCTCGAATTGCACGGCATCGGGCAGAAACTGATGATGGAAACGGGGCGCATTGACCCATAACGGTGCAGGTGTTTCATCGAGCATGAAGCCGAGCGAAGCCAGCATGACCATGGAAATGATGCGTGAGCCGCCCGGCGTGCCGACGATAAACGTGCGCTGCGGACCGATGACGAATGTTGGCGTCATGCTTGAGAGCATGCGCTTGCCGGGCGCGACGGCATTGGCTGAACCCTGTACGAGTCCATAGACATTGGGCTGGCCTGGTCGGGTGGCAAAGTCGTCCATTTCATCATTAAGCAGGATGCCGGTGGCAGGTGACACATAACCTGATCCGAACGGGTAATTGATCGATAGTGTCGCAGCAACCATATTGCCCTGGCGGTCGATAACGGAGAAATGCGTGGTGTCGGTGGCATGGCCGGAGGGCTCGGCCAGACCTTTCAGTTCGGCTGATGGTGTGGCGCGTTCCATGCGGATCCAGGCACGCAGTCTGAGCAGACGTTTGGCATCAAGGTAGTCGCGAGGAATATCGACAAAATCCGGATCACCCAGCCAAGTATTGCGATCACGATAAGCGCGTTTCATCACTTCAATCAACAAATGTGTGCGATCGGCCAGGTTGAGCGATTTAAGGTCGTCATGACTTAACTGGCCGAAGATATGCGCCAGTGTCATGCCGCCTGAGGACGGGAGGGACGCGGAGACAATATGATAGCCTTGCCAGTCGAAGCTGACTGGTGCCCTTTCCACGGCCCGGTAAGCAGCCAGGTCGCTTTCACGAATCAGGCCATCATCATGTTTCATGTCTGCAACCAGACGACCGGCAGTTTCGCCCTGATACATATCCCTGGCACCGTAGCGGGCAAAGCGTTTCAGCGTTTCGGCCAGTTGCGCCTGGCGGATGATCTCGCCTTCCTTTTTGTCGAAAATGCGTCGGGCCGTATCATTGAAAATACTGCGCCGCCACTGGATCAGTCTGGCCAGCCGTGGCGTGACGGTAAAGCCTGTATTGGCCAGGCGAATGGCAGGTGCTGTGATTTTGGCAAGCGACAGGCGGCCATAATGCCGTACCATCCGGTCGATACCGGCCGGCAGACCTGGGACGCCGGCGGATACAGGTCCGTCGATACTGGAATGCGTTGCGTAGACCTTGCCATGGCCGACAAGCGCGGGCGCGGTTTCGCGCGCATCGATCATGATGTAACGGTCATCTTTGGCAATATAGAGCAGAAAGAACCCGCCGCCGCCGAAGCCGGAAGAACCAGGTTCAACAACACCCAGCGTCAGCGCTGTCGCGGCTGCGGCATCGAAGGCGTTGCCACCGGCTGCCAGAATGGCCGTGCCTGCCTCTGCCGCTTTGGGATGGGCTGCGACAACCATGCCGTTTGCCAGAGGTGTGGCATGGAGCATGGTCGGGATACACAGCAGAAACAGCAGAATGCGAAACATGCGTTTATCGTAAAGCAGTTTCACCGATCGTCCAGTCTGCAAAGGCGATGTTCGTCATCGATCAGGCGATGCTTGCGCAACAGTCGCAGGATGCCGGTGGGCATGGCATGGCCGGCAAGATGCCTGCACCATTGGCCGTCGGGCAGGGGAGTTTCGTGATGACGGATGCCGTACAGGTGCAGGCGCCGATGTGTAAGCTGGTGAATATGGCAGGGCGTTTGTGTAGGAGGTTGCTGCAGTTCTGTAATCGGTGGTGTCCACAGTCCGCCCCAGATGCCGTGTTCCGGCCGCCGGACGAGCCAGATGCCGTGTTCGGCATGCAGATGCAGGTGCACCTGCCAGTGCACATGACGTACCGTTGTTTGTTTTTTGGTGTGATCCACCTGCTGAAAGGCGCTGGCGCATTGCTGGCGCACCGGGCATGAGATACAATCGGGTGAACGATTGCACAGCGTCGCACCCAGTTCCATCATGGCCTGATTCCACATGGCTGGATCGGGGCTGCTATCGATGGCAGTTTGTGCCTGTTGCCGGAGCATGCGCTCATCGGCATCCGGTGCAGCATGCCAGCGTTTGAGCACGCGCTTCACATTACCGTCGAGTACCGGTGTACGGGCACCGAAACAGAAAGAAGCTATGGCACCGGCCGTGGATGCTCCGATGCCAGGCAAGGCGAGGATGTCATCAAACTGTTGCGGGAAACGGCCATGGTGATGTGCCATGATCTGCTGTGCCGCCTGATGCATGAAACGGGCACGACGATAATAGCCAAGTCCCTGCCAGACCTTAAGGACATCATCCACGGATGCTGCAGCCAGTGTCGCGATATCCGGGAATGTATTGAACCAGGCCTGATAACGTGGCAATACTGTTTTGACCTGCGTTTGTTGCAGCATGATTTCCGACACCCAGACGGCATAGGGCTCGCTCGTTTCCCGCCAGGGCAGGACGCGTGCATGCCGGCGATACCAGTCGAGCAGCAGCTTACATCGTGCGGAAGACAAATTTGTCATTAACCACTTCAAATGTCAGATAAAAGCTGACCCGATCCAGTCCCCAGGAACGTGGCAAAGGACGAAAGGGGGAAGCTGCATTGATGGCACGGATCGCACTTTCGTTGATTTCCGGGATCGGGCTGGGACGTAGAATTTCGATGCCGCCAAGATCGCCATTTTTTTCAATGGTCAGGCGAATCGTGGCCTGACGGGCATCCTGGGTATAACGGTTATAGTCCGCCTGTCCCGGCCGCCATTGTTCTTCCAGTGCACGGACCAGAAACTGCGCATAGGGCGCATATTTGGCTTCGCGCGTGTTGATCGGAATATCCGCTTCTTTGGCGTTGAGTTGTCGCATGCGTCGTTCACGCTCATAACGATGGGAAAGCTGGGCCAGATCCGTTGTCGATGGCATGAGTTGATTCAACGGAATATTGGGTGCAGGAGGTCTGTGCCGTTTTTTTGGCGTGGGCGGTTTGACCGGTTTGGGTTTCTTTTGGCTCGTCGGGGTAGGACCTTTTTGTGTCAGCAGACGCGTGCGTTCGTCGCGCTTTGGTGCAGGCGCCTGTTTGGGCATGGCCGGAGGCTGCGGCCGTTTGCCGGGTTGTTTGGGCGCCTGTTTGGGTGCGCGGGCCTGGCGTGTAACTTTATCCCGTGCTGTCTTGTCACCACCTTCAGCATTGCGGTCGGACATTGTTTTTGCATCCTTGGGTGGCGTCCTTTTCGGTTTGGCTTTCTGATCCAGCATGACGACATCCATCGTTTGCGGTGCCTTCTTGTGCGCTGGCTTTTGGCTGCTATGCATGACACCGATCAGCAGTGCCAGCAGCATGTGTGCTGCCAGCGATGCCGCAAAGGATGTGCCCAGGCGCCGTGTTTCTGCGTTCTGTTTATGGATCATGACGGATTCGGGCTGCAATATAGCCGGCAAGGGCACCATTAATCCAGCCCGTAACGACGGAAAGCAACAATAATGGCGGCAACAGGAAATAAATATGCGGTTGCTGGATGAATAATGTCTCTACTGTGACGAACTGGGCCAGCATATGGGCGATAGCGCCGAGCAGGCTGATGCCGACGACGCTGAGACGGGGCAGCAGGCGGAATGCAGCGATCATCAGCAAGGCGGCGCTGATGCCGCCGGCCATGCTCATGATAAAGGTGGGCGTGAAAAGTGTGCCGATCAGCAGGCTGCCCAGCACGATGCGCCAGAGGGCCAGCAGCAGGGCTGCTCCTGGGCCCATCAACAGCAGGGTAATGAGAGTTACCAGGTTGGCCAGGCCCGGTTTGAACCAGGGGCCGAGACTGGGCATGGAAGCTTCCAGAACATGAATGCTGATGGCCAAAAGCAGCAGGGCCAGCCATTGCATATGACCTATGAGTTGTTGCCGGGGCGGACGGGGTATGCTGCGGGGCAAATTCATTCAGCGATACCATCCAGTTGTTGTCGGCGATTGCCGCGGATGCTGACCAGAATATGATTGGGCACGCAGGCAATCATGTCGCCGGCCCGGATATGTTCGCCGGACAGCACGCAGCGCTGACTGCTGCAGGGTGAATGCAGCATGCTTACGCCATGGCGGGAAATCACGATTTCCGAGGTGCCGATATGCCCTTGCGCCTGATAGTGAATGATTTGTTCATTATCGGGCAGGGGATACATGGCCAGCAGCTGGTATTCGTGGTAGATATAGACCGTGGGAGGCCCGGCATTGACCTGATGGCGGATCCACAGCCATGAGCCGGCGATCAGTGCCAGGATCAGCAGCAACAGCCAGCGATCCGCTGTGCTACCGGACAGATAGTGGTGAAGCTGCCTGTGCTGATGATCTGCCTGCATGGGCGAACTTTAACAGTTGGTGGTTAAATTGCGCGTACAGCGTCATATGAGATGGAGGGATGCAATGAATATTCTGGTTACAGGTGCCAACAGGGGTATTGGTCTTGGTTTCGTGCGCCATTATTTGCAACGGGGTGATGAGGTATGGGCCTGTTATCGGATGGATGCCGGTGCTTTGTCGGAGTTGGCTTGCGAGCGTCTGCATCTGCTGCGCTGGGATATTGGCGAGGATCAAGGGCCGGATGATGCATTGCCGGAGCAGATCGATATACTGATCAATAATGCGGGTATTTACGGTCCGGACAAGCAGGGACAATCTCTGGATCAGGTGACGTCTGCGGCGATGCTGGAGGTATTCAATGTTGATTGCGTTGGCGCGTTGCGTGTGGTGCAACGCCTGTACCGGCGTATGCCGACCGGTGCGCTGATTGCCAATATCGGCTCCAAAATGGGATCGGTTACCGATAACAATAGTGGCGGTACCTATGCCTATCGTGCTGCCAAGGCGGCGCTGGTCATCGTGTCCCGTTCGATGGCCGTGGATCTGGCTACGCGGGATGTTCATGTGCTGACGCTTCATCCCGGCTGGGTTAGTACGGATATGACGGGGCATGGCGGTCTCATTGATGTCGACACCTCGGTAGCAGGTATGACACAGGTGATGGCACGTGCACGTGATTATCCGTCGGGATCGTTCGTAGCCTTTGACGGCAGTATCGTACCGTTCTGAGCGTGACTTTGCCCCACGGTGTTGCTTGAATGAGCCCACTGGAGGGTCCATATGGAAACATTCGATATACAGTCGTTAACGATGGAATACGCAGTTCCATGGCTGATCAACATATTGCTGGCACTGGCTATCTTTGTACTGGGTCGCTGGATTTCACGCCTGCTGGTTCGTGTTGCCGGGAGCCTGATGGAACGCGCAGGGCTGGATACCATGCTGTCCGGTTTTGTCTGCTCGATTCTCAATGCGCTGTTATTGCTGATGGTGATTGTTGCCGCACTGGATCAGCTTGGTGTGGATACGACATCCTTTATTGCCCTGATCGGTGCCGCAGGCCTGGCCGTTGGCCTGGCCCTGCAGGGCTCCCTGCAGAATTTCGCATCCGGTGTCTTGCTGATTATTTTCCGGCCGTTCAAGGTCGGTGATTTTATTGAAGCTGCCGGCGTGGCTGGTGTGGTGGAAGAGATCGGTATTTTCAGTACGCGTATGAAGACGGGAGATAATCGCGAGATTATTGTACCCAACGGATCGATTTATGCGGGTACGATTACCAATAATTCCGCCCGAGACACACGGCGTATCGACCTTGTGTTTGGCATCGGCTATGACGACGACCTGAAGCAGGCCAGAGCTATTATTCGGCAACTGGTTGAGGCGGATGAACGCATCCTGCAGGAGCCAAAGCCGCTGATTGCTGTTGCGGAACTGGCCGATGCCAGCGTAAATTTTGTTGTGCGTCCGTGGGTAAAGGCCGGTGATTACTGGGCCGTGCGTTTTGATCTGATTGAAAAAGTGAAGCTGGCCTTTGACGAGGCAGGCATTTCCATCCCGTATCCGCAGATGGATGTGCATGTGCATGCCGCAGATGCGGCCTGAGCATGCTTCAGCGCATCGAAGCTGGTACCTTCAGGTAATCGCCATCGTCATGGAAGGGCAGGGGTTCCAGTCCGTGCGGACACGGCCCTGCAAGGCATTCACCGCTGGTCGGATCGAAACGGGCATTATGGGTATGACAAACCAGTTCACGCCCATCAGGTGAGAAAAACTCGCCCGGATTCCAGTCCAGTGGTGAGCCGGCATGCGGGCAGACATTGCGGAAAACATGGAAATGTCCATGGTAGCAAATGGCGAAACCCTGCTGTTTCAGCTCGATGATTTGCTCCTGAATGCGGATGCTGGTGGTATAATCGAAACAGCTGGCTTGTTGTTCATCCGGTTTGGCAAGCTGCTGCCAGGCAATGACATTCATGCGGCACATTCCACGTGAAAGGTACAACAGTCGCAAGTATCGGGCAGATAAAACAAAGGCGGCCGCCCGTCGGCGACCGCCAGCGACCCAAGAGAACCGCTTACACTCCATTTTATACTACTTCATTCGTTTTGTCCAGGCGTATCAGCTATCGGTTTTGCCATCTGGGGCGGGCAGGATGATATCAATGCGC
>CAZTGM010000003.1:0-61464 GCA_964613235.1 uncultured Zetaproteobacteria bacterium
GGCGTATCAGCTATCGGTTTTGCCATCTGGGGCGGGCAGGATGATATCAATGCGCCGGTTTTTTGCGCGTCCCGCAGTCGTTTCGTTATTGGCGATCGGACGACTTTCGCCATAACCGACGGATTCGAATGTCTGCAGTTGTGACTCGGTCCGTGCCTGAAAGTACACTTTCACAGCATTGGCCCGGCGCTCGGACAGGGTTTGGTTGAATTCGCTGGCACCGACGGCATCGGTATGGCCTTCGATGCGCACATTGCGATCCGGGAAAATGGCCATGGTTTTCAGCATATTGTCCAGAATATCGTAGGCCGTCGGAGGAATGACCGAGCTGCCGCTTTTGAACATGCCGGCATTCAGACGTAAGATCACATCGGCATCCGGCGTGAGCAGGATTTTCACCTCATCGGGCTTGAACAGTGCCGTGATCTGTTTGATTTTTTCTTCTGCTTCGCGTTTCAGTTGCAGTTTGCGTCGCATCTCGGTCATATCGCTGAGTTCTCCTTCATATTTGGCAAGTTGTTGATTGGCATCGGCCAGTTGTTCGTCGTAATGACGTTTCATGCTCTCTGCACTTTGCAGCAGCGTGGCCAGCTGTTCATTGGGCGTTTGTTCCGCCGGCAGGGCTTCCAGTCCCAGCCGTACAGCCAGCTGATTCAGTCGGGCATCATTCTCATCTATCCACTGCTCTATCTGCGACTTGTTCCGGTACATTTGTGACCCCAGCCTGGCAATGCGAATGGCGCGGTCAGCCTGTAGCTGTCCGGTTCTGGATAAGGCATAAGCCTGTGTTTGCGCATCTGGGTTTTCCTTGATCAGGCGTTCAATTTTCTTTTGCTGTGCCAGTGCTTGTTTAAATGCCGAGGGTGCATAGGCTGGGGCATTGAGTTTGCGTGCTTCGGCAATGCGCTGGCTGACAGGACTGACAAACTGTTTGCGTGCGGCGACGACCTGAGCTGCATGGATCGTGGTATGGGCGAATCCGGCTTCCCTGTCCGCTTTGCGGATATTGCCATGTTCATGGCTGAGTACGACGTTGGCAAAATCCTTTTCCGCCCGTGCGGCAAGATCGGAGCGCAGGTTTTCGCTGCCAGCCATTAACATGCGATCGCGCGAATCGACGAGGTCAGCATAACGCTGGCTGAATTTCTGGGCCAGTTCCGCTGCCTGCTGTGCCCGTACATAGGCTTCGTCGATGGTCTGTCCATCGTCGGTATGTGTCGCCAGTGTTTGCGCCAGGGCATAATGTTCCGGTGCAAATTCTTCGGCTCGCATTTGCCGGGCTTCGTCCAGCATCTGCTGCACATCTTTGTTGCTGGCGGCATGGGCCAGGCTGATCGGGGTCAGCACGAGTATGGCTGCCACCATTACAGATAAACGCATGATTTAAACTCCTGCGGCAGATATGCCGAATGCGCATGCTCAAAGAGCCGCGCATTTTACGAAGTGACTGAAATCACAGCGTGTGCAACGGTGTCAGAATGGGTTATCTGGCAAACAAATGCTGGCGATAAGCGGCAAGCTCTGCGATGGATTCGCGGATATCAGCCAGCGCCAGATGGGTTTCACTTTTTACCGGTGGCGAAAAATCGGGATACCAGCGCTGTGCCAGTTCCTTGATCGTGCTGACATCGATATTGCGATAATGCAGCCATGCTTCCAGTTGTGGCATGTAGCGATCGAGAAAGCGTCGGTCCTGATGAATGGAATTGCCGCATAGCGGTGAGGCACGTTCAGGGACATATTGCTGAATAAATGCCAAGGTTTGTTGTTCGGCATCCTGCAGGGAGAGTGTAGATTGGCGCACGCGTTTGGTCAGACCTGAGTTGCCGTGATGTTCCTTGCACCAGTCGTCCATGGCATCAAGCACGATATCAGGCTGGTGAATGGCCAGATTGGGACCTTCGGCAAGGATATTCAGTTCGCTATCCGTAATAATCGTGGCGATTTCAAGAATGGTATCCCGCTGCGGGTCCAGCCCTGTCATTTCGAGGTCCATCCACACCAGATGATTTTCGGAACACTTTGTTATTGTACTCATGCGCTAATCCTAGACGATTTTCATGCCGGCTGCCCGTGCCAGCGTCACTGTGGCCGGATCGGCCTGTAGCAAACGGATACCCTGCTCCGACCAGGCGCGCCGTACGGGATAATGACGACGGTAGTCATTGAATACAGCCGCAAGCTGTGAGCCGGATTGCGTTGTCAGCGATTGCATGAAGGCATGATCGCGGGCAATCGGATAGAGTTCTGTGGCAGCGCGATACAGGTTGTTCCATGCGCTACTGTTGCAGTAAATCTCCGGCACTTCTTCGATGGGCGGAAGGCTTTGGCGTACGTTCCATTGTGGTTCCACGCCCAGCCAGCGGCACAGGGCGCGATAGACATACCATGTATTGGCCGCCTTGCCGTCGAGGGAGTGACCTGCAATATGGGGAGTGGCCAGCAGCATCTGCGGATGCGAAATCAGTGTTGTATCCGGTTGCGGTTCATTTTCCCAGCAGTCCATGATGGCATGATGGCGTATATGCTGTGACAGCCAGCTGAGCAGGGCACGGTTATCGACACAGGGGCCGCGCGCGGCATTGATAACGACATGTCCCTGAAAGCGGTTTAATGTTGATTCATTCAGTAAATGAATCGTGGCATCACAGCCGGTGCGGATCAGTGGTGTGTGCAGGGCCAGGATATCAGTGCTGGCCAGCAGCTCATCCAGCGTGTGAAAATGCCCCGATGGCTCGCGTCTGGCCCGGGGTGGATCGTTAATCAGTACGCGTATGCCAAGCGCTTCGCAAATCTGTTGCAGGCGAGCGCCGATGCGTCCGGCGCCGATGATGCCCAGTGTGGTTTTTGGCAGTGACACGATGTCGCGTACATGCAGTTCAAGCAGTGCGGTCAGCATGTATTCAATAACCGAGTCGGTGGAGGAGCCGGCGGCATTGGCAAAGGCAATGCCTTGCGAGGCAAGATAATCCTTGTCGTAATGATCGTCGCCGATGGTGGCTGTGGCAACGAAACGTACCGGCGTATCAGCCAGCAGGCCGGCATTGACGCGCGTGGAGGAACGGGTAATCAGTATATCGGCATCGCGCAGCGCATGGTGGTTAATGTTCTGGTGTTCCAGAATACGCAATTCGACGCAGTATCCGGGAATCTGTGTGAACGCCGCCTGTACGCCATGAATATGGGCATCGGCGACAATGCGCAGCATCGGCGGCATGGGTTAGTCGATGTCGCTGCTAAGCCGAATGATGCGCTGAATCAGTCCGGTGGTTGAGTGGCCATCGATAAAGGGCATGATGACAACACGTCCGCCATATTGCCGTACTTCCCTGGCACCGACGATATCATTGGCCCGATAATCGCCACCTTTAACCAGAACATCCGGCTGCAGGGTGAAGATCAGCTTCAGCGGCGTGTCTTCACTGAACGGTACGACCATGTCCACGGCACGCAGTGCAGCCAGCATGGCGGCACGATCTGCCAGGGGATTGACCGGACGGTTATTACCCTTGAGGCGGCGGATGGAATCATCGTCATTCAGGCCGATGATGAGCCGGTCACCCAGTGCTTTGGCTTTTTCGAGATAATCGATATGACCCGGATGCAGCAGATCAAAGCAACCATTGGTAAAGATAATGGATTGTTGCTGCTGTTTCCACTGTTTGATCTGATCGATGGCTTGCGCAAGTCCCGTCAGCGCGGTATTCATCTCTGTCTGGCTTGCATCAGATCGATGACGGCTGTCACACCGGAAGTGGAACGGGCGATATCCACGGCGCGCTGACGGTGTTGCTGCTTGCCTACAATGCCTGTCAGATACACCTTGCCATCGACGGTTTCCACGTGAATTCCGAACCCGGAAACAACAGGATCGGCCAGCAGGGCACTTTTGATTTTGGTGGTAATCCAGGAGTCCGAAGCGATGGTCAGGGCGCCCGGTTCACCGACTTTCAGCTCATCAGCGCGAACTTTGCGTACACCGTTCACGTGTCGGGCAATATAGACGGCACGCTCGACATGTTCGCGGGTGGGCAGGTAGCCGGTCAGATAGACGACGCCGTCGATAACCTGTACGCTGACCCAGCGTGACGGCATATCCTTTTCCGCCATCAGGCGTGTGTTGATCGATGTGCCGATGGCTACATCATCGGCCTGTGTGCCAACGGTCCGTTCATCAAAGGCTGCACTGCCTGCAGCCGTGCCGCCGACTACGGCTGCCGTAACACAACCGGATAATGGCAGGGCCAGTATCATGAGTAACAAGGTCATACGTCGTTGCATATGGGGGTCTCCTGTTGCAATTATCTATAATGGGTTAACTGATATCATCGCCCAATGCTTCCAGCACAGCGGAAAACAGCAATGGCACCATAATCTCATCCGGTCCCTGCAGTTTGGCAAACGAACCGCCCGGTCGGGACAAACGCTCGATATAGGCGGCGGCTGGCACAGTGTCGCAGGTCACATCCAGCATGACTGCATGCAGGCCCTCAACCTGTTTGCCGAGATTACGGGCCGCACTGAGAGCCATGAGCAGAATGCGCGGCATGACGGCACTGGATGCGACGTTCAGGATGACGCCGTGCGAGGCTGTGGCAAGCATGCCGGTGAGCAGGCGCACATCGAGCATGGCTGATGCACCCATCGATTCGCCATGGGCGGACGGATGAAAATGAAAGGAATCCGCACCCATGGCCGGATGCACGGAGACAGGAATACCGTAGCGGAATGCCGTGGCCATGACCGAGTGCTCCAGATGCTCGAATTCACTGTCCATCAGGCGTTTGCCTACGCTGCGGCCAATGCCCCAGTTTTCCGTGGAACCGAGATTAATGGCATCATTGATAATTTTCCCCGTTTCCTCCGGTACGATGATTTCACCGGCGCGAATGGCCGTCATGCTGGAGGTAAAGGTGTTGCCGTATAAGGCGATTTCAACATCCCGGATCATGGCCGCACCCGTTAGCGCAAGCCCGGTAATCAACCCCTGTTCAATCAGGCGGATCAACAGCGGACTGAGTCCCGTATCAAAGATCTGGCCGCCGCAGGCCATGATAACCGCATGCTTTTTTCGATGTGCTGTGACAATGGCATCGCGGATGGTGAACAGTTCACCAGCGATGCCGAGATTGGGCAGACTGCACAGAAAATCGTTGAAGCTGTTGCCTGCCTGATAGGGAGCTGCGAAATCCTGTTCACGACTGTCTACTTTTTTCTTGCATAGCGGCTTGGTTTTCATGGATCTGAATGAGGGTGTGCGAATGCTCATGATGCCTTCTCCCCGAACATGTGGTGATCGATCAGCGTACACAGGATGTGCAGGCAGGTAATGTGCATTTCCTGCACGCGCGGTGTGGATGGATGGTTGATATTGATATGCACGCTGACTGCCGGATCGAGATGCAGCGCGCCGCCATCCTTGCCGGTTAGGGCGATGACGGGCATATGCTGGCACCGCGCCTGTTGCACGGCCTGCAAGACATTGGGGGAGCGGCCGCTGGTGGAAATGGCCAGCAGTACGTCACCGGCCCGCCCCAGTGCTTCTATCTGGCGAGCATAAATCTGTTCGAAGGAGAAATCATTGGCGATGCTGGTGATAACTGAGGCATCGTGGGTCATGGCAATGGCTGCGAGTCCCGGACGATTCATCTCAAAACGGTTGACCAGTTCACCGGCAAAATGCTGGGCATCGGCGGCTGAACCGCCATTGCCACAGGCCAGAATCTTGCCGCCCTGTTGCAGGCAGCTGACCATGATGTTTGCTGCAGCAAGCAGCGTGTCCGGTAATTCCGTCATGCATTGTTGTCGCAATGCAATGCCATCTTTGAATGCCTGTTGAATCATGCCCTGCATATACTTACCTGATGATGTCCCTGATATGTTCAATCCGATACGTCGGCCATTTCAGCCAGCTGTCTCTTGGCGTTAGCATGATTAAATCAAAGCGGCATTGCAACGTCGCATATTGCGCATGCTGGCCCAGCCAGGCATTGGCAGCTGATTGCAGGCGGCGGCACTTGTCGGTAGTTACGGCCAGCAGGGCTGATTCCCGGTTGCGGTGAGTTTTGACCTCGATAAAGATCAGTAACTGCTGTTTACGCGCAATAATGTCCAATTCGCCACGTGCCAGCCGCACATTGCGTGCCAGAATATTGTACCCGTGACGTTGTAGATAACTGCAGGCTGCCTGCTCGCCCCGTTGGCCGGCTGCGGTGCTCATGGACGGCGTCAATGTTCCCGCGTGATGAGCAACTGATACACGCGTGCCTTGCTGATACCCAGCCGGTTTGCCACCTGTTTGGCCTGGGTGGAAGGCGGCAGCGTGGCAAATTCGGCTTGTTGCAGACAGGCCAGAATGTCGGCATCGCTGATGTCCTTGCCGTGCGATGATGTATCGCATGGCGCCAGCAGTACGACGCACTCGCCTTTAACATTTCGTTGTCGGTAATAACCGATGAGTTTGCTGAGCGTGTCGCTGCGAATATCTTCATGCAGCTTCGTTATTTCACGGGCCACGCAGGCCTGCCGCTGAGGGCCGGCAAGTTGTGCCAGTTCCTGTAATGTTTTCAGCAGGCGATGGGGGGACTCGAAGATCATGGATGTGCAGTCGGCTTGCACCATGCGCGTCAATTCGGCCTTGCGTGTCTTGCCCGTGCGCGGCAGGAAACCGAGGTAGAGTAATGGCTGGGTGGGCAGGCCGCAGGCGCACAGTGCGGCCGTCATGCTGCTGGCGCCCGGGATGGGAATGACATCGACACCATCGGCTTTTAAGGCTTGCACCAGCCGGTAGCCGGGATCGCTGATCAGGGGCGTTCCGGCATCGGAAATCAGCGCGACTGACTTGCCTTCAGTAAGCAGCGAACGAATACGCGCAATCATATCGCGTTCATTATGGTCATGCAGTGCAATCATGGGAGTTTCGATGCCGTAATATTGTAACAGCTTGCGACTGTTGCGCGTGTCTTCGGCGGCGATGATATCGACGTTGTTCAGGGTTTCGACTGCCCGAAACGTCATATCTGCCAGGTTGCCGATGGGGGTGGCAACGATGAACAGTTGGCCTGTTTCTGATTGGGGTCTAGAGTCCGAATTCATATTGCTCATACGATAATGTTCCGGGGGTCGCTGTTCAATGTTACGTCTTTCTGCGATTTTGCCATGTGTCATGGGTGTTGCCCTGCTGCTGGCAGGCTGCCAGCCTAAAAAAACGGAACTGGTCATCAAACCGCAACAGCAGGGCATGATCCGCGGACTGGCGCAGCCGCCGGCAAGTTCCGCTGAGCTGATGGCATTGGTTGCACAGGCACGTGTCGCCGAAGACCCCGAAGACGCATTGCAGACACTGGATCGATATATTCAGCAGCATGATCCGGTATTGCGTGAGGAAGCCCGTTTCCGCAAGGCGCAGGTTATGCTGGAGTTGCATCTTCCTGGAGCTTATCGCGAGGCCCAAAGGGTCTTGGAATATCTGCCCGATCATCCGCTGGTGCCCTATGCCTATTTCTGGATTGCACAATGGTGGGTTTATCAGGATGAACCGGCACGGGCGCTGACCATGTTGACTCGGGTGCTGGAGCACCCCGCGCTGACGCAGGAATTGGTGGAGATGGTATTGCGGTCAGGCCCGTCCATCAGCAAGCAGGTGCCGGAAACAGAAGCCGTGGCATGGATGCTGTCGGCAGCGCGGCTGGATGAGGGGGGGCGTTCGCAATGGTTACGGTCGGCGGCTCGCCGCGCCGGCACGGAAACATTGCGACAGTTAAACCAGATACCCGGCGAGGATGTCCGGCTGGTGGCTGAAATGGATATGCATGCGGCGCGCCAATACCTGCTCAGTGGTAATATGGACATGGTGCGTCAGATCGATGGCTGGTTACAGCAACTGGCGCCGGGCAGCGAGTTGCAGCGCAGGGTGAATCAGTGGGCTTCCGGACGCAGTCGTGCGGCCGTGATTGGTGTGTTATTGCCGTTGACCGGGCCGCAGGCCCGTTATGGCGAAGTGGCATTGCGTGGCGTACGCATGGCCATGGCTGCGATGGGAAGCGATAGCAATATTACCCTGCGCATTGAAGATACCGCATCGGATGCGCAGACATGCCTTGCTGCCTATCAACGTCTGGAAGACGAATCCGTGGATATGGTCATCGGTCCGCTGCTGTCCTCCAATGCGCGTGTCCTGTTGCCGCATATCCATGCACAAACACCGGTATTAAGTATGACCAGTGCTGTGGATCTGGCAGCAAAGTCCGATGCATTGTTTGTGCATACGCTGGCACCTGCGGTACAGGTGCAGTACATCGCTGCCTATGCCATTGAGCATGGCGCACAGCGTGCGGCAGTGATTCGCGGCAATCATGCTTCGATGCAGCAGGAAGCGGAACATTTTCGTGATGCGTTTACGGCCATGGATGGTGAAGTGATCGATGAACTGGTGCTGCCCGATGATCTGCTTGATGTACGTGAATTGTTGCGTGAACTGAAGATGCGAACGGACGATGAACTGTTGCTGGCTGAACTGGATGAGGATGCAGCGGTATTGATGCCGGAATACGATCTGGAAGTACGCATGCCGAGCAGCCTAGATGCCATTTATCTGGCACTGCCGGGCCGCCGCGTGGCGTTATTGGCCAGTCAGCTGGCCTATTCCGACCTGACCAGCATGGCCTTGTATGGTAGCAGTCGCTGGAATGACGGGCATTTACTCGATGATCGAGGTCATTATTTGTCACATGCGCGTTTTGTCAGTCAGGCTCGCGATGAAAACCAGCAAGGGCGTTTGCAGGCCGTACAATTCATGTATCGAGAAACCTGGGGCTCATCTCATCCCGGACAGTTAACGCTGCTGTCTTACGATACATTGCAGATTGCCGCCGTCATGGCCAGCCGTCTGGGTCTTTACGGTAAACAGATCGCCGCTGCTTTGCAGGACGAGGCCGGCTTTCCGGCATTAACCGGTGATGTGTCATTTGATACCAATGGGGTGGGTCAGAAACGGCTGGACATGTACATGATCCGGAAAGGAGAAATCGTACCTGCAAGCTAGTTTTCTATGAGTCCCATGCGAAGGGTAAAGTCTCGTTGAATCATGGGTTTATGCCCAAAAAATTTCACAAGGCCCGCTTCAGGCCAGTTTATCGTCGGCAATATGGTAATGCGGATCTTCCTCAACATTGACTTCAACGAGATCACCGGCCTGTGTCAGCAGTTGCCGACATTCCGGCGCCAGATGTCGCAGTCGCAGCTGCTTGCCGGCTTTGGCATAGCGTTCGGCCAAGTTGTCGATAGCCTCAATGGCTGAATGGTCGGCCACACGGGAATGGGCAAAATCGATTACAATCTCATCAGGATCCTGCTGCGGATCGAAAACCTCCGCAAAACGATGTACCGAAGCGAAAAACAACGGGCCGTGCAGGGCATAGATGCGTACGGTTTTGCCATCAACCTGTTCGTCGCGCGGGATAGCATGGATATGGCGCGCCTGTTTCCAGGCAAAAACCAGGGCGGAAGCAATAACACCGATAATGACGGCAGTGGCCAGGTCGGTGAAGACGGTGACGACGGCGACGAGAATGCCGACAAATGAGTCTTCGCGCGGAATCTTGTTCAGCAGATTAAAGCTGCCCCATTCAAACGTGCCGATAACGACCATGAACATCAGCCCGACCAGTGCCGCTACCGGTACCATAGCAATGAGATCCGAGGCGAACATGATGAACACAAGCAGGAACAGTGCTGCGGCAATGCCGGAAAGGTTGCGCAGGCCACCGGAAGAGACATTGATCATCGTCTGGCCGATCATGGCGCAACCGCCCATGCCACCGAAGAAACCATTGACCATATTGGCTAGCCCCTGGCCAATGGATACACGGTTGCCTTGGCCGCGCGTGCCGGTCATTTCATCGACAACAGTCATGGTCAGCAGTGATTCAATGAGACCGACGCCGGCAAGGATAATGGCATAAGGGGCGATAATGGTCAGTGTTTCCCAGTTCAGTGGTACGCCGGGGATATGAAAGGCAGGGAAACCGCCGCTGATATCAGCAATATCACCAACGCTTTTGGTATCCAGGCCACCGAAAATGACTATCAGACTGATGGTGATGATGGCGGCAAGGCCTGCCGGAACAGCACGGGTGATTTTGGGCAGGATATACATGATGACCATGGTCAGGGCGACCAGCCCGAGCATCGTGTACATCGGCGGACCGGACAGCCAGTGCATGACGCCGTCCATGCCTTCATGTTTAAAATGTTCCATTTGCGCCAGAAAAATGACGATGGCCAGACCATTAACGAAACCGAGCATAACCGGGTAGGGCACCATGCGGATGTATTTGCCGAAACGGGCGGCACCAAACAACATTTGCAGGATGCCGGTAAGTACAATGGTGGCAAACAGGTATTCGACGCCGTGCTGGGCCACCAGTGCGACCATGACGACAGCCATGGAGCCGGTGGCACCGGAAATCATGCCGGGACGTCCGCCCACGAGCGATGTCACCAAGCCCATGAGGAAGGCGCCATAAAGACCAACCAGTGGGTTGACGCCGGCGACAAAGGCGAAGGCGACGGCTTCGGGGACCAGTGCGAAGGCAACGGTAAGGCCGGAAAGGATATCGTCCTTGGCGCGTGCGGCATGAACGTAGTAAATCTGAAACATGAAAGCTCCTGAGGATTTTCGGGAGGCGCACTCTAGGGGGCGGTCCTGGTGATGTAAAATCAGGCCATGGATACTTTTACGGTCAAAGTCTTCGACGATGGCACGGAATACAGTAAGCTGTGCCGATGACGAAGCAGCAGGGAGATAACCAACCTTTGTCGGTGCCACTGGGCGGTCCGTTTTATCGCGGCAGCCGGCGCTTGCGCATTGCGCTGGTGGGACAGCCGAACAGCGGCAAGAGCACGATTTTTCATGCCGTGGCCAGCACCAGCGTGGATCATGGTCAGTTAGCCGGTACGGACAAGGCTTATCAGCGTTGTACTGTGCAGATCGGCATGGATGAGGTTGAGCTGATCGACCTGCCGGCCATGTATTCGCTGAAAAACCTGCGCGGAGATGATCTCGAAGGCCTGAAATACCTGCTCTGGGGTGACAGTCGGCCCCAAGTATCTGTACATGAATCCAAACAGCCGCCGGCACCGTTTTCCCGGCCGGATATGCTGATTCATATCGTTGATGCTGGCACCTTGCATCGTCATCTGGAGCTGACACTGGAATTGATTGAACTGGGATTGCCCATTGTGATGGGCCTGAACATGATGGACGAGGCCCGGCGCAAGGGCGTGCAGATCGATGTGCCGGCTCTGGAAGCGGAGTTGGGTATTCCAGTGGTGCCGATGACAGCCATCAAGGGGCTGGGTATCTCTCGGTTGTTCGAACGCGCGGTACAGGCAGTACGCGAACACGCTTGCCCGTTGCCACAGCCTTCCGGTGAACATATCGCCAAATGGGGCAAGCGATTGCATCAGGCTGTGGATACACCGGCCATCCGCGAAGCGTTTTGTGTACCGCAGCCGTTCATGATCCGACAGCTCAAGCAGGCTGATGATTATTTCTGCCACGAACTGGCCAGCCATTTCCCGGAAGTGGCACGGGAAGTTGAACGCATTCGGCAGCAGGCCGATGCCGAATTGCCCCGCCCATTGGCGGAAGAAGTGGCAGCTGATTACCATCATCGTGCCGCACGCCTGTTCGAAAAGGTGGCTCGTCTGGGGCATCGCTCCCGGACGATTACCTGGGAGGATCGTCTAGATGCACTGTTTTTGCATCCGCGTTGGGGACTGGTTGGCAGCCTGTCGCTGTTCGCGCTGATTTTGTTTATGGTGTTTGAGGTCAGTGCCGGTATCGATGCACTGACAGCTGCCCGGCTTGCCGAAATGGCTGCCCAGTGGCAGCCGGACAGCACGGTAGGTGTGGTCGGGCATGCCGTGGTAGATGGTCTGGTTGGACTCATCGGCATAGTCGTACCTTATATGCTACCGTTGGTATTGATGCTGGTGGTGCTGGAAGAGTCGGGCGTTATGCAGCGTGTGGCTTTTGTCGTGGATCGCTTCTTTCATCATATCGGCCTGCACGGCAAGGTGGCCGTGCCTTTTCTGCTGGGGCTCGGCTGTAATGTGCCGGCGATTGCGGCGACACGTACCGTAGCTTCAGGGCGGGATCGTATCGTGGCCTCATTACTGATTACTTTCGTGCCCTGTTCGGCGCGTTCGGCCATTATTCTGGCGCTGGGTGGAAAATATCTGGGTGGATTGGGGGTTTTCGGTCTGTTTATGTTCAATCTGCTGATCATTGCCTGGCTGGGGAAACTGCTGGTACGGCGCTATCCGGATATTAGTCCTGGCCTGATTCAGGAAATTCCTGCCTATGCCCTGCCTCGCGTATCGGCTGTGCTCGCATCAACCTGGCAGCGCACGCGAGATATCCTGACCATTGTTACACCATTGTTGGTGGCTGGCAGCATTGTGCTGGCATTGCTACATCATATTGGTGCTGATGCCTGGATCAATCAGGCACTGATGCCGATGACGGTATGGGTGCTTGGCCTGCCGGTGGTGCTGGGCGTACCGATTTTGTTCGGTGTGTTGCGCAAGGAATTGTCACTGTTGATGATTTACCAGGCATTGGGGACGTTTGAAATCGGGCAGATACTGGACTGGGTACAAATCAGTACTTTTCTGGTGTTTCTGATGTTTTATGTGCCCTGCATTTCCACGTTTGCCATCATGGTCAAAGTGATTGGGCGTCGCGAGGCCGCGTTTTCACTGCTGCTTTCCATCGGCGTCGCTTTGTGCTGTGCGCTGGCCGTCCGGTTGATACTGGAGCTGTTTCGCCTGTGGTGATTTTACCTCTTGAAAACAGTGATCGTGGACGCTATATAAAGGATGCTGGAGATAATCCGGCAACATTACTGGATCAAGGAGGTATGTGATGGGCCTGATGCGTTGGTCTCCATGGCAGGAACTGGAAACTATTAATCGTCAGCTCGGCCGCCTGCTTGATGACAGCGGTTTCGGCATGGGTACGGAAACCGGTCAGTGGGTGCCGACAGTAGATATTCGCGAAACCGATGACGCCCTGCTGGTGCAGGCAGAGCTGCCGGGTATTGAGAAGAAGGATGTACATGTTGAAGTGCGCGATGGCGTGCTGACCATTTCCGGTGAACGTCGCTATGAAAAGGATGTGAAGGAAGAGAATGTTCATCGGGTAGAGCGAGCTTATGGACGCTTCTCGCGCAGCTTTGTGCTTCCTGCTCATGTGGATGCGGACAAGGTGGATGCCCGCATGAAGAATGGTGTGCTGGAGGTCAGGTTGCCCAAGGAAGAGAGTGCCAAACCGAAAGCTATCACCATTCACTGAGATGACAGTGTTATCATTTGATTGCGCCGGGAAAACCGGAAAGGGGCCGCAGCGGCGGCCCCGTTGTTGTATATGAACGCTGCTGTGCTGCAACAGAAAAAGCGGCGCAATATGTGGCATTCGCTGTTGCTGCTGATGGCGATGCTGTTGCTATTCATGCTGTTGGGTCGCGTATTGTTCGGTCCCGGCGGAGGCGTGCTATTATTGTTCGGAACGCTGCTGCTGGTCGCTTTTATGCCACGTGCGTCGGCCTGGCTGACCTTACGGTTGTATCGGGCACAGCCCATCCATTCTGCGCAGGCGCCGGGTCTGTTTCGCATGGTGGATGCCTTGCGTCGTAAGGCTGGACTGGCCGAGATGCCGATGTTGTTTCTGGTGCCCAGTTCTACACCGAATGCCTTTGCCATGCTGCATGGTGATCACACGCTGATTGCGGTGACGGATGGCCTGTTCAGATTGCTCGACAAACGGCAGCTGGCCGGCGTGCTGGCACATGAAATCAGTCATATTCGTCATGGTGATTTATCCGTTATGCAATTGGCGGACCTGCTTACCCGGCTGACAGCTACGCTGTCCGATGTCGGCTGGCTGACCCTGCTGTTATGGCTGCCGTTCAGCCTGCTGGCCGGCATGAGTATGCCGTGGTTCGCGATTCTGTTGTTATTAGCAGTGCCTTTGCTTTCCAGTCTGCTGCAATTGGCGCTGTCGCGTACACGCGAGTTTGATGCGGATCTGGGAGCGGTTGAATTGACCGGTGACGCCGAGGGTCTGGCGACGGCTCTGTTGCGTATTGAGCAGGGCACGACACCATGGTGGCAATGGTTGCTGTTGCCGGGGCGGCAGCGGGCGGCACCTTCGCTATTGCGTACACATCCGCTTGTCTCCGAGCGTGTGCAACGGCTGCAGGAAGTGGCAGTGCGCCGACCGCAGGTGAGCATGACATGGTTTGCCGATGATGAACATGAACCGTTTATGCGGTCGCCGGTGATCGGGACACCGCGACGCTGGCGCGGCTTCGGTATCTGGTATTGATTCGTGCGAGTGCGGTTGTTTTCGCTCAGACATGTACCGCAGGATGAGGCGGATGATATTCGTCGCCTGCTGGATGAACATGATATCGATTTTTATGAAACGCATGCTGGTGGTTGGGGTATTTCGGTGCCGGCTATCTGGTTATACGATGACCGCTTTCGCCCACAGGCCGAGGCATTGATTGAGAGTTATCAACAGCAGCGAACCCGGCAGGCGCGGCAGGCATATGAAGAGCTGCGTCAGGCCGGTCAGCATCGCACTTGGCGGGATACCTGCCGGGAGCATCCATGGCAGGCTGTTCTGCTATTGCTGATGATCGTGTTTGTGCTCTACGTATCGCTGAGTCCGTTCATTCATTTTCTGCAATAAAAAGGCGCCCGGCAATGCCGGGCGCCCCGCCGCGATAAGCGCCTTCAGCACGATGCCAGCTGGCGCAATACGTAATGCAGAATACCACCATGGCGGTAATACTCCCATTCCTTGGGCGTATCGATACGTACTCGTGCGCTGAACGTTTTCCCATCGGCTTCAACCGTGACTTCGCGGACGCCTTCATGCACGCCGCGAATGCTGAAGGATTCACGACCGCTCAGTTCCAGTGAAGCGGCATTCTCGCCATCCATAAATTGCAGCGGCAGGATGCCCATGCCGACGAGGTTGGAGCGGTGGATGCGCTCATAGCTTTCGGCAATAACGGCACGGATGCCGAGCAATGCAGGCCCCTTGGCAGCCCAGTCGCGACTGGAGCCGGAACCGTATTCCTTGCCGGCAATGACCAGCGCAGGCGTGCCTTCGGCCTGATATTGCATAGCCGCATCATAGATGCTCATGGATTCGCCATCGGGCAGATGGATGGTCACGCCACCTTCGGTGTCCGGCACCAGATGGTTGCGCAGGCGGATATTGGCAAAGGTGCCGCGCATCATGACTTCATGGTTGCCGCGGCGTGAGCCGTAGGAGTTGAAGTCTTTGGTTTCCACACCATGTTCACGCAGGTATTGCCCGGCCGGCGAATCGGCCTTGATGGCCCCGGCCGGTGAAATGTGGTCGGTGGTTACCGAGTCGCCCAGCAATGCCAGTACGCGTGCCTGTTCAATATCTCCGAGATCACCCGGTTGTTTCCGCATATTGACGAAATAAGGCGGGTTCTGGATATAGGTCGACGTTTTATCCCAGGCGAATCGGTCACCTTCAGGTGCATCCAGTGCCTGCCAGTTGGCATCGCCAGCAAACACATCGGCATAGGCGCGGGTGAACTGTTCGCGGTTGACGCCGGCAATGGCTTCGGCGATTTCCGCCTGGCTGGGCCAGATGTCCTTCAGGAACACATCACGCCCGTCACGATCCTGACCGATCGGGTCGTGATACAGATCGATGTTCATCGTGCCGGCAATGGCATAAGCGACCACCAGCGGCGGAGAAGCGAGGTAATTCATACGCACTTCGGAATGCACACGGCCTTCAAAATTGCGGTTGCCGGACAATACAGAGCAAACGGCCAGTTCACCATCGGTGATGGCTGCGGATACTTCTGCCGGCAATGGTCCGGAATTACCGATACAGGTCGTGCAACCATAGCCGACAACATGGAAGCCCAGCTGTTTCAGAGGTTCCATCAGGCCTGCACCCTGCAGGTATTCGGTAACTACCAGTGAGCCGGGGCCCAGCGAGGTTTTGACCCAGGGGGCTGCTGTCAGGCCGAGTGCGGCGGCTTTTTTGGCCACCAGGCCGGCCCCAAGCATGACCGACGGATTGGATGTGTTGGTGCAGGAGGTGATAGCGGCAATAACGACGGCACCATCGTCAATGGTGACGTTCTTGCCGTTAATCGTGGTTGTAACTGCCCGGGAATTCAGGTTCGCTTCCTGTTTAATGGTTTGCAGTGCCGTGCCAAAGGCTTTTTTGCTGTCGCTTAATGCAATGCGATCCTGCGGGCGTTTGGGGCCGGCCAGAGAGGGCACGACTGTAGACATGTCCAGACTCAGCGTTTCGCTGTAGTCGGCAACATGGCCATCGCGGAACATGCCCTGAGCTTTGGCATAGGCTTTAACCAAGGCGATATTTTCTTCCGAACGACCGGACAGGCGCAGGTAGTTCAGGGTTTCCTCATCGATGGGGAAGATGCCGCAGGTGGCGCCGTATTCAGGTGCCATATTAGCGATGGTGGCACGGTCGGCCAGTGGCAGATGATCCAGACCTGTACCATAAAATTCGACAAACTTTCCGACCACGCCATGGGCGCGCAGCATTTCCACAATCGTCAGTACCAGATCGGTAGCCGTAGCGCCTCCCGGTAACGAGCCGGTCAGCTCGAAGCCGACGACTTTCGGGATCAGCATGGAAATGGGCTGCCCCAGCATGGCAGCTTCGGCTTCGATGCCGCCTACGCCCCAGCCGAGTACGCCCAGTCCGTTGATCATTGTCGTATGCGAGTCGGTGCCGACAAGTGTGTCCGGATAGGCCACGCCATGATCATCCACGAAGACAGTGCGGGCCAGGTTTTCCAGATTAACCTGGTGTACGATGCCGGTATCCGGCGGTACGACCTTGAAGTTGTCAAAGGCTTTCTGGCCCCATTTGAGGAAATTGTAGCGTTCACGATTGCGCTTAAATTCGATTTCTGAATTTATTGCCAATGCGTTGTCCGTGCCAAAAGTATCGACCTGTACGGAATGGTCGATGACCAGTTCGGCAGGTACCAGCGGATTGATTCGCTCAGCATTGCCGCCCAGTGCCACGACGGCATCGCGCATGGCGGCCAGATCGACGATGGCGGGGACACCGGTGAAATCCTGCATCAGCACACGGGCCGGCATATAGGCGATTTCACGGTTCGGCTCAGCTTTGGCATCCCAGTGGACAATGGCTTCGATGTCGCTGCGTTTGACCACTTCGCCGTCTTCGCGGCGCAGCAGGTTTTCCAGCAGGATTTTCATGGCATAGGGCAGGCGGGCAATATCCCCGGCGGCCTTGAGATCATAATAGGTGTATACCTTGTCGCCGACGGATAGTTTGCGGCGTGCACCAAAACTGTTGCTCACTGGAGGCTCCTTTGCTTCTGGTAAATTCGAAAAATAAGTTGCGGCAAGCTAGCGCCGGTCGCACTTTTTCTAAAGTGTTTGCCCTGAATTATACGGTCATAACCAAGTTGGTGATGAAATGGCAGACAGTTTTGTGGAAGGTAAGGCTTTAATTTTTCTGATATAATGCCTAGATTGCCTTGGCTGGTAAGGATAATCTTTGCATAGCGAAGATGGTTGGTCGGAGGGGTTGATGGTCAAACAGACGAAAGTCGTTGTAAGAAAGAGCGACGGAACAGAGCTGGAAGGCCACCTTGTGCGTTCATTCAACCAGATGGCCTCTCGTTTTGAAATTATCGATGCGCAGGGGCATCAGCAGACCTTTGCCATGGATGATATTGAATGCATCCTGTTTTTTCATCCTGAAGGGGCATCCCATTTATCCCTGCGCCGGCTGCCCAATGATGTCATTGAACATGTGTTTCTCAAAAGCGGTGCGACCTATACGGTCATCAGCAATGCCCAGCAGGAGGAAGTTAACGGCTTTTTCGGTTTTCCTGATCCGGCTGAGCATCCGGATATCCAGCGCATCTTTTTTGTGCAGGCCAATGTGCTGGGACGCAAGCTGGCGTCGTCCTTTGGCGAATTGCTGGAGGAATCAGGTGTTGTGGACCATCAAACAATCGAAGGAGTAGTCAAGCAGCAATGCGCGCTGAAACAGCAGAGGGTTGGCGATATTCTGGTGGAGAAGGGCGTCAGCAAGCGCGAAGACCTGGAAAAGGCCGTCGTCAGTTTCGGGGGTATCAAGAAGCGTTTGCATGTCGGCGAGATGTTTCTGAAGGCCGGACTGATCACCCAGGAACAGCTGGATATGGCACTGGAAGAGCAGAAACGCTCAAAGAATAAAAAAATCGGCGATATCCTTGTAGAAAAGGGGATTATTGATGAAGAAATGATGCTGACCTGTCTGGCCAAGCAGTTGCGCATTCATTTTGTTGATCTGTCTACTATGGAGCCGGAACCGGACGCTCTGATGGAACTCACAGCATCTATTGCACGGGAATTGCATGTGATTCCGATGTCCCTGCATGATAATGTGTTGAAGGTGGCAACATCCGAGCCGAATAATCTGGATCTGGTTAACAAGTTGCAGTTTCATACTGGTCGGCGCATTCACCTTCTGCTGGCGCGCAAACAGCAGATCGAGGAAAAAATCAAACAGTATTATCGCGATGATATTGAAGAATTCGAGGCCTTTGAGATAGAAAGCGTTGAATTAAATGAGGAATCATGGCAATCCAGCGAGGTGCTGGCCAACGAAGCTGAGCAAACTCCGATTGTGCGTTTGGTAAACCGTATCCTCAAGGATGGCGTGGAGGCCAATGCCAGCGATATTCATATCATGATTCGTGAAGGACGTGTAGTTGTTGATCTTCGTGTCAATGGCGTACTCAGTGAATATATGAATTTCAGTCTTGGTGTACTCAACCCACTGGTTACGCGCTTCAAGATTATCGCCAAGATGGATATTGCCGAACACCGCTTGCCACAGGACGGGCGTATTCGCCTGCACTTGCCCGAACGCGAAGTCGAATTCCGTGTTTCCTGCGTGCCTAGTGTACATGGCGAAACGCTGGTATTACGTATTCTGGAAAAAAAGAAGGATGGCGCATCACTGACCAAGGTGGGGCTGGCACCGGATGATCTGGCACGCATGCAGCGTATTTGCCAGTCCGACCATGGCCTGGTGTTGATTACCGGCCCTACAGGCAGTGGTAAGTCGACAACGATGGTTGGTGCCATTTCCGATTTACTGGGCAAGGGCAAGCGCCTGATTTCGCTGGAAGACCCGGTGGAGGCGGAAGTGCCCGGCGTGTTGCAGGTGCAGGTGCATAGCAAGATCGGCTTCACCTTTGCGCGTGCCTTGCGCAATCTGTTGCGCCATGACCCCGATATCATCATGGTTGGTGAGATCCGCGATGGCGAAACGGCGGAAGTGGCCGTGGAAGCGGCCCTGACCGGCCATTTGTTGATTTCCTCCCTGCATACGAATACGGCAGCCGGTGCGTTCAGTCGCCTGATCAATATGGGTGCGGAAGCCTATCTGGTGGCGGCAACGGTGAAAGGGGTTATGGCGCAGCGTCTGTTGCCGAAAATCTGTGAGCACTGCAAGTATGCGGTCGAGGTACCGGACGATGCCAGGGTTTTGCTGGAGCATGCACATGCTGATATCGAGGCTGAATATTTTGCCTCGGATGGTTGCGCGAAATGCCATAATACAGGCATCGCCGGGCGCAAACTGGTTTACGAGTTAATCGAGGTCAACGAGGCCATTTCCAAATTGGTATCCGATGGCGCACCGGAACACCGGATACGTGAAGAAGCGGAAAAAAACGGTATGCGTTCGATTAGCCGCATGGCCGTTGATTATGCTTTGGCCGGTGAGGTGGCATTGCGTTATGTTCTGCCATTACTGGCGGAATAGAGGGACTATTCGCTCGCGGGAGCCTGGCGAGTCGTTTCCTGATCCAGCACCCACTGGCCGATATCGCGGTACAATGGCAGGTGATCGTAGTTGCGGCGCGTACGCAGGGGATTGAACCACATATTGCGCCCGATCAGTTCAAAATGGTCGGCATACAGGGAATCGACATGTTCGCCCCATTGTGCTGAGGTAACGGACACTTGGCTGTCATTATCGCCCTCAGTTTGCTGAATGACTTTACCATAGCGGCGCACAATCCACGGCTGCTCATCCAGTGGACGCCATGCACTATAGCTGCGATAAATGATGCCGGGTTGATCCGGCGTGTTGGCATTGAAGAGCGTGATTTTGCCACGCGTCAGCGCATGGACGCCAGGGAATATGACAAACGGTGAAAGCGTACGACAGATATGATCGGCGGCTTCGGAACCATGATGTGGTGATGCCAGTGTGGTCAGGCTGGCGACATGACGTGCGCCGTCCAGATGTGTGATATAGGCGCGTGCATCCAGTCCGCCCATGGAATGGGCTACCAGATGCAGGGGGCCGGCTTCGTCGGCAAGCTGCCTTGCCAGGCTGTGTGAACGCCGATCGATGTCACTGCACCAGGGCAGCACCGGTATGATGACGCGTAATCCCATCGACTCCAGCAATGTTCTGACACCCATAAAGTATTCCAGCCATAGCAGTTTGCGAAAGCCGAACAGTCCATGGATCAGAACAATGCAGGGGCGGTTAGTCATTATTCTTCGGGTTGGAGTATTTCAGCAATGACAATTGTGGTGAACGGGTGCCTTCGATCGGAACGGGATAATTGCCGGAAAAGCAGGCATCGCAGTGCTGATCGCGTGGCTTGCCTACGGCCCGGTACATGCCGTCGAAGGATACGAAGGCCAGGGAATCGGCACCGATGGCCTGGCACATTTCGTCAATGCTCATGCGGTTGGCCATGAGTTTCTCTTCATCGGGTGTATCCACACCGTAAAAACAGGAATGTTTGGTCGGCGGACTGGAAATGCGCATATGGATTTCCGTTGCACCTGCCGAGCGCACCATTTCCACAATCTTGCGACTGGTGGTGCCGCGCACGATGGAATCATCCACGAGAATCACCCGTTTGCCCTTGATCAGGTTGCGGTTCGGATTCAGTTTCAGTTTGACGCCGAAATTGCGAATCGACTGCTTGGGTTCGATAAAGGTGCGTCCTACATAATGATTGCGAATCAGTCCCATCTGAAAGGGAATGCCGGCAGCCTCGGCATAGCCCATGGCGGGTGGCACGCCGGAATCGGGCACTGGCACGACGATATCCGCCTGCACTGGTGACTCCTTGGCCAGCTCCACGCCGATCCGGTAGCGCGCCTGATAGACATTCACGCCTTCCAGTGTGGAATCCGGACGGGCAAAATAAACATATTCAAAGACGCAGAACTTGGGGTCGGTAGAGCTCATCGGGAACAGGCTTTCCAGCTTGTCTCCTTCAATAATGACCATTTCACCGGGTTCAATATCGCGCACGAATTGCGCGCCGATCAGATCAAAAGCACAGGTTTCACTAGCCAGCACCCAGCTGTTATCCAGCTTGCCCAGTACCAGCGGGCGGATGCCGTTGCGGTCACGGATGCCGACCAGACGTTTTTCCACCAATACCAGCAACGAGAAACCGCCGGCCAGTTTGCGTACAGCGCTGGCTACGCGCTCTTTCATTGTGGCCTCGCCGCTTTTGGCGATCAGGTGCATGACGACTTCGGTATCAGATGTCGTATGAAAAATGGAGCCGCGCTTTTCAAGCTCCAGCCGCAACTCGGGCGCATTGACGATATTGCCGTTATGACAAAGTGCCAGGCCGCCGTGCGCATATTCGAAGGAAAACGGCTGACAGTTACGCAATCCCGATTCACCCGAGGTTGAATAACGGACATGGCCGATGCTGCTGTGTCCTTTCAGTCGCTTGATGCTGGACTTGTCGAAGATATCGGCGACCAGCCCCATGCCGCGATGGTTGTAGAAGTTTTGCCCGTCGGTGGAGACGATGCCGGCTGATTCCTGACCGCGATGTTGCTGGGAGTAGAGCCCCAGGTAGGTCAGGTTGGCAGCTTCGGGATGGTTAAATACGCCAAAAATGCCGCATTCATCATGGAAATGATCAGAGCCTTCGCAGTCGAACATGGGTGCCTCAGTGTATGTTACTTTCAATAATTGCTTTCAATGCCTTGCTGTCTTTTTGGGGAATGCTATCTGTTGTCTGTTTGTGTTTGGTCGTATTCGCATGGTGTCGCGACAGCGGACAGTTTTCCGGAATGACCTGTCCCAGCATATCTCCCAATTGTACAGCATAAGGCGTCAGCATACTTTCCTTTAGCCATGGTTTGTCCAGCTTTCCATACGATGTGTACAGCAGGGCAGCAATGGCAATGAGCAACAGGCCGCGAGCCAGGCCAAACATCAGGCCCAGGCCGCGGTCGGTGCCGGATAGTTCTGCCAGGTCCATTAGTTTGCCCAGCGACGTGCCGAGCAGGCCCATGAAAATCAGGGCGATGATGAATACCAAGGCAAAACCGAGTACGTCGGCAATGCCGCGACTGGCAACCCACTGGGTAAGAAAACTACCCACAGTGCCGGACAATTGCTGGGCTACAAGAAAGGCGACAACCAGACCAATCAGTGAAATTGCTTCACGGATAAAGCCCCGATAAAACGACATGACCATCGAAATGCCAATAACGGCAAGCAAGATATAATCGAAAAAATTCAAGCCAGCTTCCATGTACTCTCCGGTATTCTACTTGGTTAAACTGGCCTGTGCAGCTTCGGAAAGGTGCTTGATGGCCGTCAGTTGGATCGCTTCGGTCCCCGCCTTGGCAAGCTTAGCTTTCCGTTTGATTTTGTGAAGTCTTTCCTCATTGTCACGGGGGATAATCAGGTGACGGAAGCCCATGCTGACTGCTTCCCGTACACGTGCTTCCGGCTGGTCGACCGGACGCACTTCGCCGGTCAGACCGATTTCACCGAATACCGCGATATCATGGGTGATCGGGCGCTCCTGGTAGGCTGATATCATGGCCATCAGAACGGCCAGGTCAGCGGCTGGCTCAGTAATGCGCGCACCACCGGCCACGTTGATATAAACGTCATGTTGCGAGAGTGGCAGCCCGATACGGCGTTCCAGTACGGCGGTCAGCATGGCGACACGACCAACATCCAGACCAACGGCAGAGCGTTTTGGTGTGGCGTAAACGCTTGGTGCGATCAGTGCCTGTACTTCCAGCAGCAGTGGGCGTGTGCCTTCCAGACAGGCCAGCACGGCGGACCCCGGGGTATCTTTGGCGCGTTCAGCCAGAAACATGCGTGAGGCATCGCGGATGCCGATCAGGCCGCGGTCGGTCATTTCAAACACACCAATTTCACCCGCTGGCCCGAAACGGTTCTTTGCGGCGCGCAGGATACGATGGGCATGGCCCCGATCGCCCTCGAAATAGAGCACGGCATCGACCATGTGTTCCAGCACTCTGGGGCCTGCCAGGGCGCCATCCTTGGTGACATGGCCGACAAGAATCAGTGCAAATCCGGTACGCTTGGCTTGCTGGATCAGGGCAGCAGCACAATCGCGTACCTGGGATACCGTGCCCGGCGCACTGCTCAGGCGCGAGGTGACCATGGTCTGGATAGAGTCGATGATGACCATGGCCGGTTCGGTATCATTGATGGTGAGTATGATCGATTCCAGCTCGCAGGCGGAAACCAGATGCAGGTTGTCGTGCAGTGCATTGATGCGCTCGCCGCGCAGGCGTACCTGCTGAATGGATTCCTCGCCGGTGACATACAGCACGCGATGTTGTCTGGCCAGTTTGCTCGCAGCTTGTAGTAACAGGGTGGACTTACCGATGCCGGGGTCTCCGCCGATGAGGATGGCGGAGTCGGTAACCAGCCCTCCGCCCAGCACGCGATCAAATTCCTCGATGCAAGTCGAGTGACGCGAGCTGGATTCATGTTGAATGCCGGTGATCGGCATAGTGGCAATGGTTTGCCCGTTATGGCCGGTACGGTTGGTCGTTTCGACAACCTGTTCGCTGATGGTATTCCATTCCCGGCAGTCCGGGCATTGCCCCATCCATTTGCGTTGTTCGGCGCCACAGCTTTGGCAGATGAAAATGCGTTTTGCCATCGCCGCATGGTAGCCGGGAAGTGACGATGAACGAAGGGGAAATTGCATGAATGAAAGAAGACACCCCGACCGCAAGATCGGGGTGCTGCTGCACACTGGGGAAGAGGGGAGGGGTCGTGTGCAGCCAATGTTTCTTGCCGTTTAATTATGTAGCAATCATACATGATTGTCAATGGGATGCTTTTGTGTCGCAGGATATTCCCTGGGGATTGCTCTGATACCATTGAGATATTTGCTGCTGATTGGTGAGATTAGAACAAGGGCGCCTGATGCGCCCTGTTGGTTCAGGAATGACGTTTCCTGTATCGCTTCATGTCTTGAGGCCGGAAGTGCCAGCCGATGCTTGCCGTCAGCAGTCCGCCGCAAACGAGCAGGGCCAGCGCCTGAACTGTTGGCGTCTGCCAGTAAAGCGCATAGAGCAACGAGCTGATTCCGGCCATCGTTGCCAGGATAATGGTAACGATATTCATTAGCATGACCTCCTTTGACAGAGATTAAGCAGATGCTGACCTGATCAGCGCTATGCTTTGTAGGGTCGGGCGTAAGTTTTTCAAGGGGTGGATTGCGGATGCTTGCGCTTTTGCGCCAGTGCTTCATAATTCGCCGAAATTTATTGAATCCGGCTTTATCCAGAGCGGTGGAGGGTTCAGGCCCTGTGAAACCGCGGCAACCGGCCAGGATGTGAAAACATCAAGGTGTCTGGTGCCAATGCCTGCCTTTGGAGGAACCAAAGGAGCGATGATGGCGGGTTGATCATAGATGCACGATGTGTGCTTTCCTCTGCTCAACCTTCGCTTTCTCGCGGAGGTTTTTTGTTTCTGGATACAGCCCGAATGGAGAAGAACCCAATGAGTATTGTTCGTGCCCTGAAATGTCGCGAATGTGGACAGGAATATGCCATCGAGCCGACGCATGTATGCGAATTCTGTTTTGGCCCGCTGGAAGTGGTGTACGATTACGAAAAGCTGGAAGGCATCTTTACGCGGGAGTTGATCGAATCCCGCCCGCAAACGATGTGGCGTTACAAGGAATTGTTGCCGATTGATGGTGAGCCGACCGTGGGTGCTCAAAATGGTTTCACACCGCTGATTCGGGCGCATAATCTGGAAAAGGCACTGGGCGTTTCCGAATTGTATATCAAGAATGATTCAGTGTGTTATCCGACGCTGTCATTCAAGGATCGCGTGGTGTCGGTAGCCTTGTCCAAGGCCGTTGAGTTTGGCTTCAAGACTGTGGCCTGTGCTTCAACGGGGAACCTGGCTGGTTCGGTGGCGGCCAATGCGGCTGCGGCAGGCCTGGAGTCCTATGTATTCATTCCGCATGATCTGGAACAGGGCAAGGTGATTGGTGCAGGCATCTTCGGTACGAAGATTATTGGCATCAATGGTGCTTATGATGATGTGAATCGTTTGTGTTCGGAAGTGGCCGGTAAATACGGTTGGGCTTTTGTTAATGTGAATGTTCGGCCATTCTATGCCGAAGGTTCGAAATCCTATGGCTATGAAATTATGGAGCAACTGGGCTGGCGTGCGCCGAAACATGTCGTGGTGCCGATGGCATCCGGCTCGCTGTGCACGAAAATCGACAAGGCGATCAAGGAGTTCATCAAGCTGGGTTTGATCGAGGATAATGATACGGCTGTTTATGGTGCACAGGCGACCGGTTGTTCACCGATTGCCCGTTCGGTCAAGGATGGTTCCGATCTTATTCATCCAGTGAAGGCCGATACGATTGCCAAGTCGTTAGCCATCGGCAATCCGGCGGACGGCTTCTATGCCAACCGCGTGATTCGTGAGTCCGGTGGTTGGTCGGAAGATGTATCGGATACGGAAATCGTCGCGGCGATGAAGCTGCTGGCTGAAACCGAAGGCATCTTTACCGAAACGGCAGGCGGCGTTACGCTGGGTGTGACAAAGAAGCTGATTGAGCAGGGGCGCATTCCGCGTGACGAATCGATTGTCGTATGCATTACCGGCAATGGTCTGAAAACACAGGAGGCGGTCGTGGATGCTATCGACAAGCCGAGGATTATCGGTCCGTCGATCCATGAATTCGATGCTCTGGTCGAGGCCGAAAGCAATAAACTGGCAGCCTGATCTGCCCTACTGATAAAAGGAGATATCATATGAGTATTACCGTTCGTATTCCCACCCCGTTACGCAAGCTGACAGGCGGCGCCGATGAAGTTGCCATTGAAGGTGCAACCGTGGGCGAGCTGATCGACAACCTCGAAGCAGCGCATCCGGGTCTGAAAGAGCGTTTATGTGACGAGGCGGGTGAAATCCGGCGCTTTGTGAATGTGTATGTTAACGATGAGGATGTACGTTTTCTCGATGGCCGTGCCACAGCGCTGAAAGATGGCGATGAAGTGTCGATTGTACCGGCTATTGCCGGCGGCTGCTGAATCATTTCTGGCATTTGATCCCGCGCGACAGAGGAGCATGATATGAAACTGAAAGTTTATCTGACATTCCATGAAGATACGGTGCGCGAGCCCGTAATCTGGAAGATGGCGCGGGAATTCGATGTGGTGACGAATATCCGCACGGCTGAGGTGAAGGATCATATGGGGCTGGTTGGTCTCGAAATTGATGGTGATGACGAGGTTGTGGAAGCGGCGATAAGCTGGCTGAAACAGCAGGGTGTACAGGTGGATCCGATCGAGCAGAATGTGATTGAGGGCTAGAGCAGTCCGGCTGGATAAGGAGTTGACGATGGCAATTTACAATAATATTGCAGAGGCGATTGGCAATACGCCGCTGGTACGTTTGAATCGGGTAACGGAAGGTTGTCAGGCCGAAGTCGTGGCCAAGCTGGAGTTTTTCAATCCGCTGAGTTCGGTCAAGGACCGTATTGGCCGGGCCATGATAGAAGCGGCGGAAGCCGATGGACGGCTTAAGCCTGGAGGCCTTATTGTCGAGCCGACCTCCGGAAATACCGGCATTGCGCTGGCATTTGTGGCACGAGCCAAGGGTTACCGCTGTGTCTTGACGATGCCGGAGTCGATGAGTTTGGAGCGGCGCAAGTTGCTTAAGCTGCTGGGAGCTGAGCTGGTGCTGACACCGGCAGAGCTGGGCATGAAGGGGGCGATTGCCAGGGCAACGGAAATTGTGACTGCTGAAAAGGGATTCATGCCGCAACAGTTTGAGAACCCGGCTAACCCGGAAGTACATCGCCGCACAACGGCAGAGGAAATCTGGCGCGATACGGACGGTGAGGTGGATGCTGTTGTCGCCGGCGTTGGTACTGGCGGTACGATTACGGGCGTGGCGGAGGTGCTGAAATCGCGGCGCGCCGGTTTTCAGGCCATTGCTGTGGAGCCTGCGGACTCACCTGTGATTTCCGGTGGTGCGCCGGGTCCGCACAAGATTCAGGGTATTGGTGCAGGCTTTATCCCGAAAAACCTGAATGTGGATATTCTCGATGGCGTGGAGCAGGTGGGCAACGACGATGCATTTGCCATGGCGCGCTGCCTGTCCGACGAGGAGGGCATACCCGGTGGTATCTCATCCGGCGCGGCCGCCGTGGCTGCCCTGCGTGTTGCCGCGCGTGAGGATATGGCCGGCAAGCGTATCGTCGTGGTGCTGCCATCGATGGCAGAACGCTATATGTCCACGGATCTTTTCAAGGGTATCGACGTTTAATTTATTTTGCGGATGACGAGGTGTGGGGATCAGGTTTGCCCTTGTCCTCATGCGTTTGCGTCCCTGATGGAGAAAAAGCTATATGATAGATTTTACCGAAGAGCAGATTGAGCGTTATTCGCGGCATATTATTTTGCCGGAAGTCGGCGCCGAAGGGCAGTCGAAGCTGCTGGAATCGAAGGTGTTTATGATTGGAGCCGGTGGTCTGGGGTCGCCCGTGGCCTATTATCTGGCGGCAGCCGGTGTCGGCACGATTGGCATTGCCGATGCGGATGTCGTGGATATGTCCAATCTGCAGCGGCAGATCATTCACAACCAGGATCGGGTGGGCATGCCCAAGGTGGAAAGTGCGCGTGAAACAATGCAGGCGCTGAATCCGGATGTGAAAGTGAATACCTATAATTATTTCATTACGGCGGACAATGTGCGCGAGATTATTCGCGGCTATGATCTGATTATTGATGGATGCGATAATTTCCCGACCCGTTTTTTGGTCAATGATGCCTGCTATTTTGAGAAAAAGCCGCTGGTCTCCGGCGCCATGTTCCGTTTCGAAGGTCAGGTGGCGACATTCAAGCCGCATCAGCAGAAGGATGCACCATGCTACCGCTGTCTGTATCCGGAACCGCCGCCAGCAGGGCTGGTGCCCTCATGCTCGGAGGCCGGCATTCTTGGTGCGCTGGCTGGTGCTGTGGGCACGGTTCAGGCCGTGGAGGCGATCAAGGAATTGCTGGGTATTGGCGATTCACTGGCTGGTCGCCTGATGACTTTTGATGCGCTGCGCATGGAGTGGAAAAAACTGAAATTGCGCAAGGATCCGCAGTGTCCTTTGTGTGGTGAGAATCCGACGATCACGGATCTGGTTACATATGAACAGGCCTGCGAGCTGAAGTTCGGCGAATAAACGGAGGGCCGGGCTGAAGCCGGGGCTTTCATGGAGAAAGGTATGACAGAATTTCATTTTGCTCAGACATCGGACGTAGAAGAATTCGAGGCTGGCTACAAGGCCTTTCGCGCAGGTACGATGAGCGAGGAGCGGTTTACGCCGTTTCGCCTGCAGATGGGGGTGTATGGCCAGCGCCAAGAAGGTGTGCAGATGGTGCGCATCAAATTGCCCGGTGGCAATCTTGACGCAGATCAGCTGGATGTCATCGGCGATTGTGTGGCCGAATATGCCGGCTGCCTGCCAACTGACGGAACGCTGAAAGAGGTGCCGGAAAAGCTCGCGCATGTGACCACGCGTCAGGATATTCAGCTGAATTTCGTGGCGCTGGATGATGTGCCAACATTTTTGCGTCGTCTGGATGCGGCAGGTCTGACGACACGTGAAGCCTGTGGCAATACCGTACGCAATGTATCTTCCTGCTTTCTGGCCGGACGCTGTCCATCCGAGCATGCCGATGTATCGGTACATGCTCGTCGTTTTGCCGAATACTTTCTGCGCCATCCGTTGACGCAGCAGTTTCCGCGCAAGTTCAAGGTGAATTTCTCCGGTTGTGCGGCCGATTGCGGCTTGGGTGGAATGCATGATATCGGTTTTATTGCCACCGAGCAGAATGGTGAGAAAGGTTTTCAGGTCTGGGCTGCTGGTGGCTTGTCGTCGCAGCCGATGGGGGCGCTGTTACTGGAGGAGTTTATTCCCGAACAGGAAATGCTGCTGGTTGGCGAGGCGCTGATGCGTATGCATTTCAAATATTCGGATCGCAAGCGTCGTGCCCGTGCGCGCCTGAAATATGTGGCGCAGAAACTGGGCGCAGATGGCTTTATTGAGGAGTATCGTCGTCAACGTGCCGTGATTGAGAAAACGCATGCTAACGACAGTGGTTTTCCGGAAGCTGCCTGGCGTACGCCGACAGCGCAGGCACAGCCTCCACGGGATGTCACAGGTGTGGTTGATCAGCATAATGGAAAAAAGGCCATTCTGCTGAATCTGTTTCGTGGCGATTTGACGGCAGCGCAGTGCCATGCCGTGGCCGATGCAGCGCGTGCAGCCGGCAGTGAGGCGCTGCGTGTGACTGCCGAGCAGGGTATGATCATTGTTGATGTGGAATCCGAACAGGTAGAGAAGGTATTGGCAATCTTGCAACAGGCAGGCCTGTCCACCCGCGATGCACGCGGCATTGCCGATATCGTGGCCTGTCCGGGTACGGAAACCTGTCGTCTGGGTATTACTTCCAGCCGCGGTCTGGCCGAAGCATTACATCCGCTGATGGATGAGGTCAAACAGGATACAGCGCTGGCCGATATCACTATCAAGGCTTCGGGGTGCCAGCATTCATGCGGACGTCATCATATTGCTGATCTCGGGTTCCATGGACTGGCCAAAAAGATCGATGGTCAGGCCGTGCCGCATTATCAGTTGCATGTCGGTGGATCAGGCCGTTCCGGTGAGCCGTTTGCATTTGCGACCGACCCGGTGCCGGCCAAGCGCGCGCCGGAAGCAGGCATGGCTGTTCTGCAGGCTTACCGTGATAACAGGAAGGATGATGAAACGATCCATGACTGGGCTGCACGTATCGGGCGCGACGGTATCAATGAGATTCTGGCGCCATTTGCCGGTCAGCCGGGCGAGATCGATGGCCTGATTTACGACTGGAGTGAAAACGAGGCTTTCAATACGAAGGGGAACAAGAAAGGCGAGTGCGCCGGTGCGGTGTTGTCGATGACGGATGCGCTGATTTCCGAGGCGGCTTATGAATTGCGCATTGCACGCGCGCACATCGATGCCATGTTTTGGGCTGAGGCAGCGACGGCATTGCGCCGCTCGGCGATTTCGACCGGACGTGCATTTCTTGTGCCTTACGGTGAAGCGCCGGAAGATGATGGCGAAGTGTTTGCCTTGCTGATGACAAATGCTGCGGTGGATCAAGCGTTGATGCAGGGCTTTCAGGCCGTACAGGCTGCCTTGATGGGGATTGATCTGGCAGATCCGGCTGCCGGAGTGACGAAGCTGCGGGATGTGCAGTCTGCCTGGCTGGCACTAGCGGAGCAGCGTTTTGCAGCGGTTCCGCAGGAACAGGAAGCGCAGGAGCAGGAGGCATCAGCAGCTGAATCAGGTGCTGATGCAGATGAAGAAGTGCCACTGCTCGATCTTTCCGGTGTGGCCTGTCCGATGAATTTTGTCAAAACCAAGATTCGTCTGACCACCATGCCACTGGGCGCGCGACTGGATGTGATTCTGGATGATGGTGCGCCGATTGAGAATGTACCCTTGTCGCTGGAGGAGCAGGGTCAAAAAATCCTTAGCAAGGAAAAGCTAGGTGATGCGCAGTGGAAAATCCGGGTGGAGAAAACGTCCGGTATTTAAACGATGAATCCTGATCTTCATCCTTTCCGTAATCCGGGCCGAACCAAGCTGGCGCTGGTTAGCCGCGGCGTGGCGTTGCCGGGTGGCCTGCCCGGTGCCTCACGCTGGTTGTCACAGGCCAATGCGACGGAAATGCTGCTCGATCTGCGTCTGCCGACGGGGCATTTCTGTACTGTTCCGGTCGGCCAGCCGTATACGGAAGAAAGTCCGGTTCGCCTGGAAGTGGATGCAGGTGAAAGCGAAGGAAAACTGATCTGGGATGGCGAGTCACTGGACGTGCAGTTGTTACCGGCACCGGCCTTTTATCAACGTAAAACGCGTTCGGGCGCGCGCATGGGCAGCATTGCGGCACTGCATGAACGGTTACTGATTTTGCATCCGTTTCTCGGTTGCGGTTTTTTTGCGCGGCAAGGTGAAGCCTGTCAGTACTGCCAGTATGATTCCATGCTCAATGAGGAAACTCCTCCGTTGCGTGATCCGCTGGAGTTGATTGAAGTCGTGCAGGCGGCGATGGCTGAGCGCGAGATCGATACGGTATATCTGTACAATGGCTATGCACCGGGTGCAGATGTCGGTTTGAAACGGCTGATTCCGGTCATTGCTTTATTGCGGCGGCATCTGGGGCATCGTCAAATTGCGCTGGAGACTGTGGCTCCGCAGAAATTGTCGGTCATTGACGACTTGTATGCCGCTGGTCTGGATATTTTTGTCTGCAACCTGGAAGTATTTGATGCACAGCGCTTTGCCGAAGTTTGCCCCGGCAAGAACAGATATGGTGGACAGGATGCTGTCTGGGCGGCATTGAGCCATGCGCGGACGGTATTCCGTGCCGGCTCCGTGGTCAGTCATTTGATCGTCGGCCTGGAGTCATCGGCATCGACGCAGCAGGGGATGGAGGCCTTGGTGGCACAGGGGATTGTGCCATTGCTGGTGCCTTTCCGGCCCCTTCCGGGCACACCATTGGCCAATGAAGCTCCGGTCAGTCTGAACGATCTGGAGACATCGTTTCTTCATCTGTATGGCTTGCTGGCGGATGCGCCGTTCCCGATGCATCGTTTGCGGCATATGGGAAGGGTGCTGACACCGATGGAAAGCCGCGTGCTGGATGGTTCGCAGCCGACGCTGGGTGATATCTGGGCTGTTTCGCCACTGGGACAAAAAGTCGGTGGTTGGGTTAATGAGTTGCGGCGCTATCTGAGGGCATCGTCCCATTATGAACATGCGCATGCCGTGGCTCTGGATCGTCGTCCTTTGCCATTGTTGCTGGCTTCAGGTAGTGCGCCGTTTGCCATCATGGCGGTGTTGTTTGCGTGTGCATTGTGGCTGTTGAATGTACAATCCCCGGATGGCCTGAGCAGTCAGGGCTGGTATGCGCTGGTTGTGTTTGGTCTCTGTCTGGTATTATGGGTAACGCAGTTGCTGCCTTTGCCGATTACATCATTGTTGGGTATGGCCGCGTTGCCATTGGTTGGCGTGATGGATGCAGGTGATGTGTTTTCGTTATTCGGTAATCCTGCCGTGTTTTTTATTCTCGGGGCATTCATGCTGGCTGCAGGTCTGATGCAGACGGGCGTATCCGAGCATCTTGCACTGATGTTCATTGAACGTTTCGGCAGAGGTGCCCGTTCCCTGCTACTGGCCATGTTGCTGTTGCCGGCCATCATGGCCATGGCCATGCCGGAGCATGCCGTAGCAGCGGTGTTCCTGCCCATTGTCTGGCAGATTGTGCGCAGCCTGGGACTGCGCGCCGGGCATGCCTATGCTCAGGCATTGTTCCTGTCGATGGCCTGGGGTGCGGTCATTGGCGGTGTTACCACGCTGCTGGGAGGAGCCCGTGGTCCACTGGTGCTGGCCCTGCTGGAAGAAATCAATGGTATGACATTCTCGTTCCTCGACTGGTCGCTGGCAGCTTTGCCGGTCGTGTTACCAATGCTGGCCATGGCCATGCTGGTGCAGCGATGGCTGGTGCCGGTTGAGCGAATTCGCATTGATGCCGCGCATGATTATATTGCGCAGCGTCGTTTGGAGATCGGCGCGATGTCATTGCGTGGGCGCATGATGATGATTTTGATGGCGGTGACGCTGATCGCCTGGATCAGTGCAGGACATGTGCTGGGACTGGCCGGTATTGCGCTGATCAGTGTGGTGGTCATGTTTGTGTTGCGGCTGGTGGACTGGCGGGAGCTGGAGTCGTCGGTGAACTGGGGCGTTGTCCTGATGTATGGCGGTGCCATCGCGCTGGGCAAGGCACTCAGTGAAACGGGAGCGGCCGAATGGCTGGCTATGCAGATGCTACCTGACGGTATATCCGGTCTGGCATTGCTATTCTTGCTTGGTCTGGCGACATTGTTGCTGACCGAGGCGGTCAGCAATGCGGCAGCCGTGGCCATTCTGCTGCCCATCGCTATGCCATTTGGTATTTCAGCGGGGCTCGATCCGGTGTTTGTTGCCCTGGCGGTGGGCGTGGTGTCTGGATTCGCATTCATGTTACCGATGGGAACACCACCCAATGCCATGGTCATCGGGACAGGCTGTGTGAAACCGCTGGCGATGTTTCGTTTCGGTGCATTGCTTTCGCTGTCAGCTCTGCTGCTGTTTATGCTGGCAGCATCGTTCTTGTGGCCAACATTAGGAGTGATGCATTGAAGGAAAAGATTGATTCGTCTATAGCGGTTTTGCGCGAGGCCTGGCATACCCATGGTGATGGCCTGGTGTATCCCTGCAGTTTTGGAGGTGAAAGTTCGGTACTGCTCGATTTGATCCATCAGGCAAAGCTGCCGATTCAGGTGCTGACGCTGGATACCGGCCGCTTGCCGCAGGCAACCTATGATTTTATCGATGAGGTGCGGCGTTATTATAACATGGATGTGCAAATTGTTTTTCCCGACTATCGGGAGGTGGAAGCGATGTTGCTGCAACATGGGCCAAACCTGTTTCTCGAATCTGCCGGGTTAAGAAAACATTGTTGTGAGATCAGGAAGGTGCATCCCTTGCAGCGCGTGCTCAAAGGCAGAAAGGCCTGGATTACCGGCCGTCGCCGCGAGCAATCAAAGGGGCGTGAACATATTCAGATTCGGGAAACCGACAATGTGTATGGTTTGATAAAGTATAATCCTATTCTGGACTGGAGCTGGCAAGAAATCCGCCATTATATCGATGAACACGATATTCCCTATAACCATTTGCTGGACCAGCATTATGTGTCCATTGGCTGTGAGTGCTGCACGCGTGCGATTACCATTGGCGAAGATCCGCGAGCCGGCCGCTGGTGGTGGGAAAATGAAGATACATTGACAGAATGCGGCCTGCATGTCACAAGTATTCGTCGCAGCAAGGGTGAAAATGAACAGGGTGAAGGAATTTAGGCGAGGAGAGGCAGATGTCTGAAACAATATCGGAACATAGATTGACACAGCTGAAAGCATTGGAGGCGGAGTCGATTCATATTATCCGCGAGGTTGTGGCGGAGTTCCGTAATCCGGTGATGCTGTATTCGGTGGGCAAGGACTCCAGTGTGCTGCTGCATCTGGCCCGCAAGGCATTCTATCCGGCAAAAATCCCATTTCCGCTTTTGCATGTGGATACAGGCTTCAAGTTCAAGGAAATGTATGAGTTTCGCGACTGGTATGTGAAAGAGGTGGGTGCGGAGCTGATTGTGCGACGCAATGAGGAGGCGATTGCCAAAGGCATGAACCCCAAGGATTATGGTGTGGCGCGTTGCTGCGGGGCGCTGAAAACCCAGGGTTTGCTCGATGCACTGGAAGAAGGTGAATACGATGCGGCATTCGGTGGTGCGCGCCGTGACGAGGAACGCAGTCGCGCCAAGGAGCGCGTATTTTCCATGCGTGATGAATTTGGCCAGTGGGATCCGAAAAACCAGCGGCCCGAATTGTGGAGTATCTATAACGGGCGTATCCATGAAGGTGAAAGCGTACGCGTATTTCCCATTTCCAACTGGACGGAGATGGACGTCTGGCTGTATATCCGGGAGGAAAATATTCCCATCGTGCCGCTGTATTTTGCCAAAGAGCGCTTGATGGTTGAGCGCAAGGGGCTGCTGATTCCGTATTACGAGGAAATGAAGGATCAGTTGCTGGAAGGTGAAGAGCCGAAGATGATCATGAGTCGTTTTCGTACCCTGGGTTGTAGCCCGTGCACCGGCGCGGTGCGTTCGGATGCGGCAACGATCGATGAGATTGTTATCGAGGCTGCGGCGGCCAGGCGTTCCGAGCGTGAGACGCGTATCATCGACCATGGTTCCAATTCGATGGAAGATAAGAAAAAAGAAGGTTATTTCTAGGATTGATGCGGGTTTCCACGAATCTAGTTTTGGCGGATAACAAGAGGGTATGAAATGACGGAATTTAATTTCAAGCTGAGTCAGGAGATCGAGCTGTTGCGTCTGGTAACAGTCGGCAGCGTGGATGATGGAAAATCGACTCTGATCGGACGCCTGCTGGTAGATACCAAGGGTGCCTTCGAGGATCAGTTACTGGCCGTGCGCAAGAAAAAAGGGCAGACGCATGTTGCTTCCGCAGCAGAGATCGACCTGGCCATGCTGACCGACGGTCTGGCAGCAGAGCGCGAACAGGGCATTACCATCGATGTGGCCTATCGCTATTTTGCCACGCCCAGGCGCAAGTTCATCATGGCGGATTGCCCGGGGCATGAGCAGTACACGCGCAATATGGTCACCGGCGCCTCGACGGCCAATGCAGCAATCATCCTCATTGATGCGCGTAACGGTGTTATGCCGCAAACCAGGCGACATACGCATATTCTGGGCCTGCTTGGCATTCCTCATCTGATCGTGGCCATTAATAAAATGGACCTGGTCGACCATGACCAGAGTGTGTTCGAACAGATTCGCACAGAGATGCAGGACTATTGTGCCAGACAGGGAATTCGGGATCTGATCTGCATTCCGATGTCGGCGCTGAACGGCGACATGGTGGCCGTGCGCGGCGAGCATATGGACTGGTATGAAGGCCAGACGCTGCTGGAAACGCTGGAGTCATTGTCTGTTATGGATGATATTGATCGCAAACCGTTCCGTTTTCCCGTGCAACTGGTTAATCGACCGCAAACGCCTGAATTGCCGGACTATCGTGGCTTCATGGGTGCGATCGCTTCAGGCACCGTCAGGGTCGGTGATGAGGTTATGGTGGCATCCACCGGCCTGACTTCCAGCGTCGAAGAGATTGTCACATTTGACGGCAATTTGCAGGAGGCTTTTGCACCGCAGAGTATTACGCTGACATTGACCGATGAAATCGATATTTCGCGTGGTGATATGCTGGTGCATCCGTCAGTCAGGCCATGTGATACGCGGGACCTGGTGGCCAATGTGTGCTGGATTGGCGATGAACCGCTTGGCGTACGCAAGAAATATTTCATCAAGCATACGACGAATACCGTCAAGGCCATGGTGGCCGACATCGATTTCCGCCGCGATATTCATACGCTGGAGAAAATGGATGCGGATGAACTGGCGATGAACGAAATCGGACAGATTACGTTCCGTCTGCAGAAACCGCTGTATTATGATGCCTACAAGGACAACCGTCTGACCGGCAGTTTTATTATCATCGATACGTTTACCAATAATACCGTCGGTGCCGGTATGATTGTGTAAACAGTTCTTACGGTATGGCGGCCTGGATCACACAGGCCGCGATTTCATCGGCCAGCGCGCGCCCTGTTGTCGTGACTTTCATATATGCTGTATCCGTCTGCAGGGCATTCTGAGCCATAAACGGCGCCAGGGCATCGGCAAACATCTCGTCAGGCGCATTTCCGAAACGTTGACGGAACGTGGCAAGATGAATGCCATCGCTGCGGCGCAGACCCAGCCAGATGGCTTCGGCTGCGGCCATGCGAACGGACAGCGATTCACTTTGCTGCAGGGCATGCCCCTGTTCGTCGATCTGATGCATATAATGTTCCGGCGTACGCGTGTTGCCGTAGCGTGTGACGCTTCCATCCGCATGATCAAATTTGCCGGCGGCACCGGCACCGATGCCGATGTAATCGTGGTAGCACCAGTAAGCATCGTTATGACGGCAATATCGTCCGGGTTTGGCAAAATTGGAGATTTCATAGGCTTCATAGCCATGGGAGGCAAGTGTATTGCGGGTTGCTTCCATCAGCGTCAGTGCCAGTTGTTCTTCCGGTAATGCATAGGGTGTGCGTTGATGGCGATAGGCCAGTTGCGTGTGCGGTTCGACGGTGAGCTGATAACAGGACAGATGTTCGGGTGTCAGCGCAATGGCCTGTTGCAGCGTTTGCAGCCAGTTATCACAGTTCTGGCCGGGCAGGCCATACATCAGATCCAGATTGATGTTGTCAAAACCGCTGGCCCGGGCCTCTGCTAGTGCCGTCAAGGCCTCCTGCTTTGTGTGAATGCGTTCCAGCCATTGCAATTGCTGTGATTGCAGGCTTTGTACGCCGATGGACAGGCGATTGATGCCACAGGCATGCAGCTCGGCAAAATGCACGGCATCACTGCTGCCCGGGTTGGCCTCCAGCGTGACTTCAGCATCACTGCTGCAAGGAAATAACGTGCGTGCTGTTTGTAGCACATGCGCAATTAACGAGGGAGGTGCCAGCGAAGGTGTGCCGCCACCGAAGAACAGCGTGGTCAGTGTTCGTTGCCGGTATGCCGGATGTTCCGCCCAGTAGTACAGTTCCCGGATCAGTGCCTGTTCGTAACGCTGCCACGGGATTGCGTCGCGCACATGAGAATTGAAATCGCAGTAATGGCATTTGTGCGCACAGAACGGGATATGGATATACAGATGTAGCGGCGTATTCAGAGCAGTACAACCTCATATTGTCCTGCCTGAAATGCGGCATCGCTTTTTAGTGAAATTTCCTTGCCGAGGAATTGTTCAACGCGGGTGACATTATCGCTTTCTTCGCCCAGTAACCGGTCAATAATATCCGGATGGGCGATGACCATCAGTTTCTCACAGGGATAGGCTCGGGCTTCGGCCACAACGTCACGGAACAGCTGGTAACAGATGGTCGTCGGGCTTTTGGCGAAACCTGTGCCCTGGCAGCAGGGGCATTCCTGCATCAGTACACGACCCAGTGAGTCGCGGGTGCGTTTGCGGGTCATTTCCACCAGGCCGAGGCTGGAGAGCTGAACGATATGCGTTTTAGCCTTGTCTCTTTTAAGCGCATCTTCCAGCATTTCCATGAGCCGTTGGCGATTTTCTTCATCTTGCATGTCGATAAAGTCGATGACAATAATGCCTCCCAGATTGCGCAGGCGTAGCTGATGCACGATTTCATAAACGGCTTCGAGGTTGGTTTTGAATCCCGTTTCCTCAAGATTGCGCGAGCCAACAAAGGCGCCGGAATTGACATCAATGGCGATCAGCGCCTCAGTCTGGTCGATGATGATATAACCACCGGATTTCAGAGGCACGCGCTTTTGCAGCGCGCGGTGAATGGCATCTTCCACGCCATAGACATCGAAAATGGGGCGGTTGCCAGGATAATAATAGAGGCGATCGGCCACTTCCGGCATGAAATTTTGTGCAAAGCGTTTCATGCTGTCATAGGCCTCGCGCGAATCGATATGGATTTTTTCCACTTCATCATCGACATAATCACGCATGACACGCAGAAACAGATTCAGTTCCTTGTGAATCATCGTGGCCGGTGCTGCGTGTTTGCTGCGTTGTTCGATGTCATTCCACAGGCGCAGCAGAAAATCGAGATCCTGGCGAAGCTCATGCTCCCGACGGCCTTCGGCAACGGTACGGATGATGACACTGCCCTTTTCCGGGTTCAGTGCCTCGCCGATGGCCAGCAGGCGTTCACGTTCCTGTGGGTCTTCCAGGCGGCGGGCAATGCCGACATGATCAAGGTCGGGCAAATAAACCAGATAGCGGCCGGCCAGGCCAATATGCGTGGTCAGACGTGGTCCTTTGGAGGCAATCGGGTCACGCGATACCTGGACAATCAGTTCCTGGCCTTCGCGGATCAGCGTGTTGATGGGGGGGACATTGCGCCGGGGATGAAATTCATCTTCTTTCTTGTCACCGCGTTCTCGCGTAGCCTCATCTTCCTGATCGACATCCAGTTCCTCACCGTTAGTAACGATGTCACCGGCATAGAGGAAACCGGCTTTTTCCATGCCGATATCGATAAATGCGGCTTGTATGCCGGGCAGTACCCGTTGCACACGGCCCTTGTAAATATTGCCTTTCAGGCCGCGTTCGCGTTCGCGTTCAATATAGACTTCTTCCGCCTGGCCATTTTCCACACGTGCCACACGCGTTTCAAATGGTGAAACATTCACCAGTAACTCAATGCTCATAATGATTTTCCTTTTGATTCGCTATCCTGACAGATTTGTTTCAGTAAACGCAATGTTGTGCGGGTTGGCAGACCGATGACATTATCCAGCGGTCCGTCGATGGCCTCGATGAAACCTGCCGCGCCTTGCTGAATGGCATAGGCACCGGCTTTGTCCAGCACCTCGTTGTGGGCGAGATAGGTTTCGATTTCTCTGGCATCCAGTGTGCGAAACCGGACGGCGGTTTTGACCCGGTCTTGCGCACAATGTCGGCCCAGCCTGACACAGACGCCGGTCAGTACATGATGGCTGCGGCCTGACAGGCGTTGCAGCATGTCCCGGGCCTCTGCCATATCACGGGGCTGGCCGATGGGCTGATCCTCGAGTACAACCAGCGTGTCTGCGCCAATGACCGGCACATTATCAACCGGACAGGCTATGGCTTTGGCATGGGCCAGCCGGCTGACCAGCGATTCCACAGGCTCGCCCGGTTCGGGTGTTTCATCGATATGCGAAGGTCGTGTTTCCACGGCCAGACCAACGGCTTGCAGTAGTTGCAGTCTTCTTGGGGATCGGGAGGCAAGAATAATTTCCATGGCACAAGCATAGCGTGCGCTTGACGCTAACGGTAACGGCTTTACGATGCTGGCCACTGTGAATACTCAAACATCATCTCCGCTGGATCGGGCTGTTGCGCTGTGTGCGGATGAAATGCAACAGGTGAATGCCTGTATTCATGATAACTTGCAGTCGGACATTATGATGATTCCGGCGATCGGCCATTATATCGTTAACAGTGGCGGCAAACGTTTCCGACCTCTGCTGTGTTTGCTGGTGGCGCGTCTGTTCGGTTATCAGGGGGATCGACATATTCCGTTGGCTGTGGTGGTGGAATTCATCCACACGGCTTCATTGCTGCACGATGATGTGGTGGATTCATCCAGTCAGCGTCGCGGTGCCCCATCAGCCAATGGCGTATGGGGTAATCAGGCCAGCGTGCTGGTTGGCGATTATCTGTTTTCGCGCGCATTTCAGATGATGGTGCGTGATGGGGATATGGCCATGCTGAAACTGATGGCGGATGTGACCAATGCGCTGGCAGAGGGTGAAGTGTTGCAATTGTCGCGTACGTTTCATCTGGAGATGACAGAAGAAGAATGTCTGGAAGTCATTGAACGCAAAACAGCGATCCTGTTCAAGGCAGCAGCTGAAGTGGGTGCGCATGCAGCCGGCCAGTCGGCGGCCATGGTGTCGGCAATGGCGGAATTCGGCATGTGCCTAGGGGTGGGGTTTCAGCTCATGGACGATGTGCTGGATTATTTGGCCAGTGCCGATGAGGCCGGCAAACCGGTGGGTCATGACCTGGAAGAAGGAAAAATTACACTGCCATTGATTTATGCCATGCAGCAGGATGCGCAACTGGCGGCCTGTGTGCAGGCCATTGCCGAGCGTGATGGCGTGTATGAAGCAGGTGAGCGTGAGTGGGTGCGCGAGCGTGTGGTAGCGCTTGGCGGTATCGAATTCACCATGGGCAAGGCGGAAGATTATGCGGCGCGTGCCAAACGTTTGCTGCCGACCTATGGTGATGATGAGGTGTGCGCTCTGTTGGCCGAACTGGCGGATTTTTCGGTGAGAAGACCATTCTAAAACGTGAGTTTCCGCTCAAGGCACAGTTGATGCTTGACCTTTTTTTATCTTATGCCTAATTTTCGCGGCCTCTATTGGGGGATCGTCTAGCGGCAGGACTACGGACTCTGACTCCGTCAACCAAGGTTCGAATCCTTGTCCCCCAGCCAGTTCAGCAGGGCTGCTTCGGCAGCCCTTTTTTGGCAAAACGCTTGTTCCCGAAAGTATTAATAAAAATTAATTCCCATTTCATATCCGGCTCACGGGATGGTCGTACTGTTCGCATCAGTTCGGCGCCATTCCCTCCTCCCCTCCCTAGTGTTTTGCGCCGAACCTGAGGGCCCTGACATTGTCAGGGCCTTTTCTTTTTTGCCCGGTGTGATGACGTTTGATGTTCGTACAGATTGCGACATCGATGCTGCTGAGCCCGTTCATGCGCCGTATGTGCGACAAGTCGGGGCAGGGTGATCTTTCCGGATGTCAAAACAAAGACGAATAAAGCATCCATAATGATCTGTTGCTGCCAGTCGATGGTGATGCAGGTCCAAAGGCTTCTTTTTCCTGTCCATACCGTTTGTGCCATGCAACGTAATCGGGCATGCAGGGGAGCAGGATGCAGGAACTGAACCTGATGTACGGCTCGCGTCACACAGGGAGCCTGACAAATCCGGTATGCCGAAAGGTAGCCTGTTTCATCGGCAAGCGTGAGCAGACGCCCGCCATGTATCATATCGTATTGATTCAGGTCGTGGGTGGTGACGGTATAATCTGTTTCGACCCGAGATTTCTGAATGGGTAGTTCAGGCATGCTGACAATGTAGCTGTTTGCAGGATACATGGGAACCGTCATACTGGCGGAACCTGAAGGGAGAGGATGCATGCCCACTGCGCAGAAGAAACCGTCGATACAGATGTTCCTGCCACCGGAAACGCTGAAGCTGCTCCGTGTTTACGAGCAGAACCTGCCGGATGAATTGGTGCTGGAAGAACAGATGCTGATCCTGTTCAGTGACATGCGTGACTTTACGGAGCTGGTTGAGCAATACCCGGCGCAGCAGGTTTACCAGGCATTGCATGCCAGTATGACGCTTCAGGCAAGGCTGATTCATCGATTTGGTGGCAGCATTAACAAGTTTCTGGGCGATGGTCTGCTGGCCTGCTTCTCGGGCGAGGACAAGGCGATGCGCGCTATTTGCTGTGTGCAACAGATTATGCGGGATTTGCCGGATCAGACAGACCTGCCATTTCGTTGCCAGGTTGGTTTTGGCCTGCATTGCGGCTCTGTGTTGTTTGGTATTGTGGGCGATGAGATGCGTCGTGAATTTGCGTTGATCGGTGATGTCGTCAATACAGCCGCAAGGCTGTGCGGTCTGGCTGGCGGCTTTCAGGCGCTGGCAACGGCCGAAGTATGGCAGGAGTTGCCCGAGGCTTTGCGGGCTGAGTATCTCGACCCTCTGGGGGAAAAGCATTTCCGTGGCAAGAAGCAACCTATGAATGTCTATCGTGTCAGTGGTGGTGCATGATGTGGCGGCATGTCGGTCGAATTTCAGCCTGATGCTGTTACACTGCCGCTGGATGACCCGGATGCGAGGAGCCCTGATGTTCATAAGACCAACAAAACATGCGTTCCTGCTATGGTTTGCGTTATGCCTGTTTTACGGTGGCAGTGCCTTTGCAGATGAAACAGTGCAGGTCAGCAAGGATGCTCAGGTTGTGTATTGCTCGGTGGTCTGGCCTGTTGAATCAAAGCATATCAAGGATATGCTACAGTCAGGTATTGCGCTTTCCGTGGTGTGGAGTCTTTCGGTGCATCGTTCCCGGCGTTATTGGCTGGATGAGAGTGTTGCCAGCATAACGGTTGTGCGGCGGGTGGTTCCGGATCTGTTATCCCATCGCTGGATACTTGAGGATCAGGCTGCCGGTATTGCCCGTCAGGTGGTATCGCTGGATGCTGCTGTGCATTTTCTGACGCATCTTGATCGGTATCCTGTCGTCGATCGTAGTTTGCTGCAGCGCGGTGAACACTACGAGTTGGATGTGTCATTGCAGTCCTATGAGGGGGGCAGCATGGAGAAATGGTGGAATCGCATCCTGCAGGCTGATGACTTTTCTGCGAGTGCGCACTTTCAGGAGCCGTAATGCGGTTTGATCTGATGCGCTTTCTTCCGCTGTTGATGGCTGTTGCACTGGTGTCACTGGCAGTTTTGTTGTGGCCTGATCCATCAGCCAGAGGCCTGATTGTTGTCTGGATCAATGAAGTCATACTGATTGTCCTGTCGCTGGTATTACTACAGTACGGTATACGCTTGCTGATGCGACGCGGGGAACCGCGTGCCGGTTCCCGCTTACGGGCCAAGCTGGTCATTGCCATGGTGGGGATGTTGATGTTGCCATCGCTGGTGATTCAGCTTTCAGCCAGCCAGATGGTGGAACGTGGCATGGATGTCTGGTTCGATCTGCGCGTGGATACACTGCTGGATCGTGCGTTGAAACTGGCGCAGGGTTTTTATGATCGTATTGATGTCGAAATGAAACGTGGTCTGCGTAGTTATGTTAATGATCCCGTCTTGCGGGAGGCAGCAGATGCGCGAGCTGCCTTTGGCATGGCTGATGAGCGTTTGCTGGAAATCCTGCGTATGGAAGGCTGGGATCGTATCCAGTTGTTCGATATGAATGAGCGGCTGGTAGCCGATGTGCGTGAGAGCGGATTGATTGATCTGCGTTCCGAGCCTTTAAGCGAGGCTGCGAAGCTGAGCATACGCCTGGGTAATGTGGCGACGAAAATTGTTGCCGAGGGTGGTGTGGAAAAGGCCATTGGTTATGCCCCCATTTTTGTACATAAGGGCGGTGTAGGCCTGATGCGGGTTGAGCTGAAGCTGCCCGAGGGTGTGATTCGTAGTGCACGGCTGGTGGAAGCTGATTATCAGAGTTACCGGGCTTTGGAGCACAATCGCCGGATGATCAAGGATCTGTTTGCCAATGCGATGCTGTTTGTAACGCTGATTGTGGTAATTCTTGCCAGCCTGGTGGCTCTGTTGTTTGCCCGGCGACTGACATCGCCGATCGGTGAACTGGCGGCAGCCTTGCATCGGGTGACGGTAGGCGATCTGGATGTGGCCATTCCCGAGTCCTCGCAGGATGAGCTGGGTTCACTGGCCCGTTCATTTAACCAGATGGCCGGACGTCTGAAACAGAATGCCCGTGCGATTGAGCAGGCCCAGCTGGATTTGACCGAGGCCCTGGCCAACAGTCGGCAGCGGCAATATATTCTGGAAACCTTGTTGGCCAATTTGCATACTGGTGTATTACTGGTTGATGCTCAGGGAACGATTCGGCTTCTGAATCAGTCACTGCATGATATTTTGCCTGAGACGAAGCACTGGCTGCCCGGCAGTTCGTTGCTCGAAAACAGTCGGGATAAACTGGATTTTCTGGCGGAATTTTATGAGCAAATGAAGATGCAGAAGCTGTCGGGTGTGCAACAGCAGTTTGATTTGACTGGTGAACATGGCGCCACGCATATTCTGGTACGTGGTGCGCGACTGAAATTGTCGGGCATGGCTGAATTCTCCGGTGAACTGCTCATGGTTGATGACATCACCGAACTGGCCAATGCCCAGCGTAGTCAGGCCTGGGCGGAAGTGGCGCAGCGTCTGGCGCATGAAATCAAGAATCCGCTGACGCCGATCAAGTTATCGGCCGAACGTTTGCAGCGGCGTTTTCGCAAACAGGTGGATGCGCATGAAGTGTTTGACTCTTGTACGCATGCGATTATCACCCAGGTGGAACGCCTGCAGCGCCTGATCGCAGACTTTTCTTCGCTGGCGCGTATGCCAAAGCCGAAAATCAGGAAAGTTCCAGTCGCCGATATTATGCGTGAGATGCGGGAGCTTTTTAATGCGTACCGCCAGGTACGCATTACCATGCCGGAGGAGGCTGTCGATTGTTATTGTGATGCCGACCAGGTGCGCCAGGTATTGATTAACCTGCTGGATAATGCTGTGTCGGCTTCAGCCGAGGGGGGGGAAGTATTGCTGTATGTGCGGGTAACCGATGCCTGGCTGGAATGGCATGTGGAAGATAATGGCCCCGGCATTCCGGCCGATATGCAGGAGCATGTGTTTGAAGCATATTTTTCAACCAAGTCGGGAGGGTCCGGCTTGGGGCTGGCAATTGCGCGCAGAATTGCCGAGGATCATGGTGGGCAGCTGACATTGTTATCCGCCCGGCATCCAACCCATTTCCGTTTCCGGTTGCCCCGTGAACCCATGCTGTTGGAGGAGATATGAGCAATCGAATCATGATTGTTGATGATGAACAGCCGATTCGCGAGTCACTGCAGGGCTTGTTTGAGGATGAAGGCTTTGTCATCTATCTCGCGGCTTCAGGTGAGGAAGCCGTGGCAAAGTTGCGCAAACATACCGTGGATTGTGTGCTGCTGGATATCTGGATGCCAGGCATTGACGGACTGGAAACGCTGTCCCGTTTGCGCCAGCTGGATGAGACGATTCCGGTGATTATGATGTCTGGCCATGCCACGATTGATACGGCGGTACGAGCTACGCGCGAGGGTGCCTACGACTTTGTGGAAAAGCCGGTGTCGTTTGATCATATGCTGATTCTGGTGCGCAATGCTATGGAAATGCGTCGACTGGAGCAGGAAAATCGCAATCTGAAAGAAAATAGGCATGCTGCCCATCAGGAGCTGACCGGCCAGAGTGCGGCGATACAGCAGGTGCGAGCGATGATTCAGCGGGTTGCCGCATCCGATGCGCCGGTGTTGATCAGTGGCGAGCATGGCACGGGCAAAACCATTGCAGCTTCGATGGTGCACCATCTGTCGAAACGCCAGGATGGTCCGTTTATTGAACTGAACAGTGCCAGTGTGCCCGAAGGGCGGATGGATTCCGAATTGTTCGGACATGAAAAAGGCGCCTTTCCGGGCGCGTTGCACACCCAGCGCGGTTGTTTTGAAATGGCGCATCAGGGTAGTCTGTTTATTGATGAGGTGGCAGACCTTCCGCTGCCGGCACAGGCCAAAGTATTGCGTATTCTGCAGCAACGTGTGGTGCAACGGCTGGGGAGCCCTGCTTCATTCCAGGCCGATGTGCGCTTGCTGGCGGCGACGACGAAAAATCCGGAAGAGGAAATGAAGGCAGGACGTTTGCGCGAAGACTTCTATTATCGCCTGAATGTTGTGTCCATTCGTATACCGTCATTGCGTGAGCGCAGTGAGGATATTCCCCAACTGGTGCAGGCACTGGCCATGGATCAGGTGGCGAGTCTGGGTGGTGATCCTGTGCAGTTCAGTGAACAGGTGATTGAGCGGATGATGCACTATAACTGGCCAGGGAATGTGCGCGAATTGCGCAATTATATTGAACGTTGTCATATCCTGATGCCCGGACAGCATGTGGATATTTATAATATGCTGCCGCTGGACCATATGGTGGTGAGCAGCCAGGACAAGGGTCCTGAGTTTGATATGAGCGAAGGCTTTCACGCTGCTCGTGAGGAATTTGAGCGCAAATATCTGTTGCACCATTTGCAGACCAACGACTGGAATATCAGTCGGACAGCGGCCGCGATTGGCATGGAACGCAGCCAGTTACATCGAAAGATGAAAAGTTTTGGTCTCGCAACGCCGGCAAGGAAGGGAACATGAATATTCTGATTCTGGGGGCAGGGGAGGTCGGCTTCCATATTGCCCGTTATCTGTCGAATGAAGGCAATAATGTATCCGTCATTGATAATGACCCGGCACGGCTGGAACTGGTCTCCGATTCCATGGATGTACGCACGGTACTGGGGCAGGCATCGCATCCGTCTGTGCTGGCGAGGGCCGGCGCGGATCAGGCAGATTTGCTGATTGCTGCGACGACGAACGATGAAGTGAATATGCTGGCCTGCCAGGTGGCGCATTCGCTGTTTCGCCTGCCGACCAAAATGGCGCGCATTCGCGAGATGGATTATGCACAGGCGGAGAAATTGTTCGGGCGTGACGAATTACCCATCGATCGCATCATTTCACCGGAAACGGAAGCGGCAAAAGCGGTATTGAAGCGTTTTCAGGTGTCTTCGGCTGCTGATGCTATGGATTTTGCCGGTGGCAAGGTGCAATTGCTGGGTTTGCCCATCGTGCCGAAAAGTCCGCTGGCCGGTATTGCGCTGGAAGAAATCGAGGAAGTGTTGGGTGATATTCGCGTTTATGTGGTGGCACATGAACATAATCGCAAATGGAAGGTGCCGGAGGCGAAAACCGTACTGTTGGCCGGAGATGCCATTTATGTGGCCATCAGTTGCGATGATGTTGAAGGCTTCCTGCACTGCATCGGCCGTGATATTGAAAGTTGTGACAAGAACAGTGTGATGATGATCGGTGGCGGCAATGTGGGTTATATCGTTGCGCGTGAACTGGAGGCAATGGGCATTTCCGTCAAGCTGATTGAGTATAATGCCAAGCGTGCGGAGTGGCTGGCCGAGCATCTTTCAACTTCCGTGGTTATTCATGGCGATGCGATCGATCAGTCGTTGCTGGAGACCGAGGCCATCGACAAGATGGATGATTTTCTGGCACTGACCAATGATGATGAGACGAATATTCTGGCCAGCCTGATTGCCAAGAAATACAAGGTTCCCCATATCGTGACATTGATCAATCGTTCCATTTACGGTGAACTGGTGCGCGAAATTGGTCTGGATGTGACGGTGTCGCCGCGTTTGACGACGGTAGCATCCATTCTGCGTCATGTGCGGCGCGGTCGTGTACTCAGTGTTTCATCGCTGGGTGGCGGCGAACTGGAAGTGCTGGAGGCGGAGGCACTGGAAACGACACCCATTACGGCCGATCCTTTGCGTTCATTACGTTTGCCGCCGGATACGGTGATTGGTGCGGTGGTGCGCCAGGACGAAGTAATTGTGCCGACCGGTGAGACACAGATTCAGCCGCACGATATCGTGATTATCGTCACCCGGCGTGCTTCAGCCAAGGCCGTGGAACGCCTGTTCGAAGTTCAGCTGGAATTTTTCTGATATATGCACTGGCGCGGCATTGTCTGGACATTGGGGATACTGACCGTTTTTTTCGGTATCAGCATGATCATTCCTGTATTTGTGGCCATTTACTATCAGAGCGGGCATGTGATGCAGTTCGTCATGGCCGGTATGATGGTCGTGCTGTTGGGCGTGCTGGGGATGCATTGGGGCGGGCATGCGCCCGAGCGTCTGAGCCACAAGGATGGCTTTCTGATCGTGGCCCTGGCCTGGCTGATATTATCGTTGTTCGGGGCTATCCCGTTTTTGACCACGGGCGTTTGCCACAGTCTGTTTGATGCTCTGTTCGAATCCACCTCAGGGCTGACGACGACCGGTGCGACGGTATTGTCTGGTCTGGATCATATGCCGCCATCGATTCTGTTTTGGCGTTCGATGCAGGAATGGCTGGGTGGTATGGGTATTATCGTATTGGCCATTGCGATCATGCCGCTGTTGGGTGTGGGTGGCATGCAGTTGTTCAAGGCTGAGGCGCCGGGACCAGTGAAAGACAAGATTACGGCGCGTGTGACCGAGACGGCGAAGGTATTGTGGTACCTTTATCTGGGTATGACGCTGGTAGCTGCTATTGCTTTGTGGTGGGCCGGTATGACGCCATTCGATGCCATCAATCATGCGATGTGCACAATGGCCATCGGCGGTTTTTCGACGCATGATGCCAGTATCGGGTATTTTGAGTCTGACCTTATCCGCGGCCTGATGGTCATGTTCATGCTCATGGCCGGCGTCAATTTCACGCTGCATTTTTCTTCGCTACGCAATGGTTTTTCACCCAGGGTCTATTTCCGTGATGATGAATTTCGCGCCTACTTCAAATGGTTCGCTTTCCTGATTATCGTCGTCGGTGGTATTGCCGTGATGTCCGGCAAGGGTACGGTCATGGAAGGTATCTTTAATACTGTGGCTATTGCCACGACAACCGGCTTCGCCGTCAGTGACTACAGCCTGTGGCCGCCGGCAGCCACACTGTTACTGCTGACGGCCATGTTTGTCGGTGCCTGTGCCGGTTCGACCGGCGGTGGCATGAAAGTTGTGCGTGTGTTGTTGCTGTTTCGGCAGGGCAAGCGCGAGATTCGTCGCTTGATTCACCCGCAGGGTGTAATTCAGGTCAAGCTGGGTGGACAGAACTTGTCGCCCACACTGGTCGGCGCACTATGGGGGTTTTTCGCTTTGTATCTGGTCAGTTACGCCATTATTGCCATTCTGGTGGCGATGACCGGCGTGGATATGATCACGGCGCTTTCTGCTGCTGCTGCCTGCCTGACCAATACCGGCCCTGGCTTCGGTAGCGTGGGGCCGGCATCGAACTTTGCCGACATTCCCGATGCCGGCAAAGGCGTATTGATGTTTGCCATGATTCTCGGGCGTTTGGAGATTTATTCCTTTATCGTGTTGCTGGTGCCGGAGTTCTGGCGGAAATAAGGGACACATTGATCAGCCCGCGGATCGGGTCGGTGCTGTCGATGCTCACCTCAATCGTATCGCCGAGGCCGAAACTGACCTGCCCATGATGCGCGAAAAGTCTGTGCATGGATTCATCCAGTGTGAATTCGTGGCCGAGCGCATCCAGCGGCAATGAGGCTTCGGCCAGTGTGTCGGCCAGTTCTACGAAAATCCGACGTTTGGACATGCCGGAGATGACCGCCTGCATCGTTTTGCCAACATCCTTCTGGTGGTACAGCGCGGCCAGCATGGCCTGAATATCCCATTCGATGCGTTGCTGTTTGCGTTCCTGTACGGATACATGTTCGCCGATTTCCGCCAGAGTATCGGCCGACTGCACGGCATCCGGATTTTGCTTCCGCAGCAGGGCCTTCAGGCGTCGGTGTACGGTCAGATCGGCATAACGGCGGATGGGACTGGTGAAGTGACAGTAATGCCGATAAGCCAGTCCGAAGTGCCCCTCGTTATTCGGCGTGTATTTGGCCTGCTGCATCGAACGCAGCACCAGACGGTGCAGCACATGGCCGTAAACCTTTCCCTCCGAACGTTCCAGTACATCCTGTACATTGCCCGGTTTCACTTTGTTCTTGCCGCGCGGCAACGGAATGGTGACGCCAAATGGTGCCAGAAAACGGTTCAGGGATTCGATGGCTTCGCGTTCGGGAGCGGCATGGACACGGTAAAGTAGCGGGCACTGTTGCCGCTCGAACCATTCGGCCACGGTCGTGTTTGCGGCCAGCATCATTTCCTCGATCAGATGATGAGCAATATTGCGTTCACCGGGTACCATGCCACTGAGGCGTCCCTCGTGCAGCACGGCGCGCACTTCCGGTACATCCAGATCCAGTGCCCCGCGCAGGCTGCGACGCTTGGCCAGTTTGTGGTGCAGGCGCATGGCATCGTCCAGCATATGACGGATGCCGGCATCGGCGACCGCATTTTCATTGCGCTGTTCCAGCCAGTCCGATGCCTGACTGTAGGTCAGGCGTGCGCGCGACTCGATGATGGATTCATAGATGCGTGTGGAGCGGCAGATGCCATTGGCATCGAAACGCAGACGTACGGCCATGGCCAGCCGTGGCACGTGCGGGTTAATGGAGCACAGACCATTGGATAACGATTCCGGTAACATCGGAATGACACGGTCGGGAAAATAAAAGGAGTTGCCGCGCGCCAGTGCTTCCTTGTCCAGTGCCGTGCCTGTACGCACGTATTCTGCCACATCGGCAATGGCTACCCATGCCTCAAAGCCTTCACCCCGGGCATGTACGCAGATGGCGTCGTCAAAATCGCGCGCATCGGCACCATCGATGGTGACAAAGGAGATATGGCGCAGATCGGTGCGCTGTGGCCATTGTTCAGGTTTCACCTCGGCGGCAAACTGTGTGGCCTCATGCAGTACGGCATCAGGAAAGGATTCGGGCAATTGCTGTTCGGCAATGATCAGATCAATCAGCTGTTCAGGTTGCATGTTTTTGCCGAGGATTTCGATGACTTTGCCGCGCGGCGGGTTGCTACCACGCTGAATATTCAGCCGTACCCAGTCTCCGTCGTGTGCATCCAGTGTATCCTGCCGGCGTACGAGAATGCTTTGTGGCATGCGTCGTGAGCGTGGTTCAGCCATGATTACGCCCTGTTTCATGACCAGCTGGGCCACGATGACGGATGGTGCATGCTCGATGATGCGCACGATTTCGCCCGATTCGCGGCCGCGGCGGCGTACGATGCGCACCTCTACCTTGTCGCCATGCATCAGGTCACGCATTTCCTCGCGCGGAATGAAGATGCCCTTGTCCCGTTCGGCTACATCGACAAAGCCGAAGCCGTCCGGATGTGCGGATACGATACCGGTCCAGCATGGCTGCGGCTTTTTGCCGGCCCTGCCCCATGGCGAGTCGCTGTCAGATTTGTTGCGGCCTTGCCTGCGTCGTCCATCCGAGCGATCAGATGATTTTCTTTTGGCGGATTTTTTCAGCCATTTGTCCTTTTCAGAACGGGTATTTTTCTTTCTTGACACGATATTGCTCCATCCTATGATTGCGCGCCCCTGCAGTCATGTGCGACGCAGGCTAATGCCGAGGTGGCGGAATTGGTAGACGCGCTAGCTTCAGGTGCTAGTTTCCTTATGGAAGTGCTGGTTCGACTCCAGTCCTCGGTACCAGCAAGAAAGGGAGAAGTGATGTAATGTCACTTCTCCCTTTTGCGTTAGTGCCTTTTTCTACAGGTCATACGTGATTTAATGACCTCTCTTTTGCACTGGTCAGGCACGGGTTCGGGGATGGATGTGTTTGCCGTGGCCGTGTTAGACGGATAGGCTGTGAAGCATGGCAACAGAGGCTCCAGATGATACGGTGAAAATCCATCGGGGAATCCGGTTCAAGCTCATGGCAGCTACGCTGACGCTGATTGTGGCGCTGGTTTCGATGCTGACGGCTATGCAGATTCACAATCAGCAGCAGAGTCTGGAAAGCGCATTATCGCGTCATACGACGTTCCTCAGGGAATTGCGACTGTCCGTGGCCGATCGGTTATCGGAAAAAATGGCTGCACGTATTCAGGAAATGATTGGTGCATTCGATCAGGCGCCGGTGCGCAAGTATATTCAAAATGCCGTGCGTGATTTTGATGAATTGCGCTATGTGACTCTGATGCGCGGTAATACGCCGGTGATTGCATTCGGAACGGATCTGGGCAGGGCCTTGCGACGGGAGATTCTCGTGGGTGATGCCGGCCAGTTTGCGCGCAGTCAGCGGAGGGAAACCGTACACGAATTCACTGTTGAGGGGCATGCGTTTCTTGAAAAGATCGTGCCGCTGGAGCTTGAAGGCGAATACTGGGGTTCATTACGGCTCGGTTTCGAACTGGACAGGCTCAATCAGGAGCTGGAGGAGTCCCGTATCTATATCGAGCAGGAAATTCGCCGTATGATTTATCAGGCCGTGCTGTCTGCGCTGGCCTTTCTGATTGTTGGTGCTGTGGTCATGGTTTTTCTGGCCGGACGCTGGACCCGTCCTGTGCTCAAGCTGGTGCATTTTTCCCGCGAGCTGGCGCGCGGCAATTTTGCGGCTGACCCGCATATCAGTATTCGCACGGATGACGAAATCGGTGTGCTCACGGCCAGTCTTGAGGAGATGGGCAAGAGCCTGCGTGCCTTTTACGAAAATCTGGAGGAGAAGGTGGCTGAGCGCACACGGGAACTGGCCGAGGCCAGGGATCAGGCCATGGCCGCCAATCGGGCGAAAAGCGATTTTCTGGCCAATATGAGCCATGAGATTCGCACGCCATTGAATGCAGTTATCGGCCTGTCGCATCTGCTGATGGAGACGGAGCTGAGCCGGCAGCAGCGGGATTATCTGAGCAAGATTCTTGCAGCGGCCGAAGCGCTGCTGAACATTATCAATGATATTCTCGACTTTTCCAAAATTGAAGCCGGACACATGGAACTGGAGCAGACAGAATTCAATCTGGCGGAGTTGCTGGATCAACTGACCAGTGTACTGGGGATCAAGATCAGTGAGAAAGGACTGGATTTTCTGGTCGATTACGACCCGAACATGCCGGTATTCCTTGTCGGAGATCCGCTGCGCCTGGGGCAGGTGCTGGCCAACCTGATCAATAATGCGGTGAAGTTTACCGAACAGGGACAGATTACGGTTGCCGTCGAATGCCTTGAACGACAGGAAGATCGTCTGATGCTGCGGTTTGCTGTGGAGGATACGGGTATCGGCATGGATGAGGCGCAAATGCAACGGGTGTTTTCCGCTTTCTCGCAAGCCGATACATCCACGACGCGCAAATATGGTGGTACGGGGCTGGGGCTGGCGATTTGCCGGCAACTGGTTGATTTGATGGGGGGTGAAATCCACGTGGAAAGCGAGCCGGGCAAGGGCAGTTGTTTTTCGTTTACAGTCTGTTTTACGCAGGCCGCTGCACAGCAGCCGGCCTTGCTGTTGCCTGAATTGGTACGTGGCCGACAGGCGCTGGTGGTTGATGATAATCAGCGAGCCGGTGAAGTGTTACAGGGCTTTCTGCAGGCATTTGGCCTGCAGGCCGAGGTTGTGGCCGGTGCCGATGCCGCATTGGCGCGCCTGCAGCAGGAAGCTGTCCCATACCCGTCCCTGCTACTGGTAGATGCGCATATGCCGGACATGGATGGACTGTCGCTGGTACACCATGTGCGTGATTTGACGCTTCCGGATCAGCCGAAAATTATCATGGTGGTGGCCATGGCCATGGAGCATTTGCGCCGGCAGGGTGCGAACCTTGGCATCGATGCCTGGCTGAATCGGCCGGTAATGCCGGCGCATTTGTTTGAGGCTGTGCATGAGGTGTTTGGTCTGGATATGGACCGGCAGTTGCTGTCTTCGCGCATGCAGGCTTCGAAATTGCATGCGCCACCGCATTTGCGGGGAGCCAGGGTATTGGTTGCCGAGGATAACGATGTCAACCAGCAGGTGATTGTCGGTTTGCTGAAAAAGGCAGGAGTGCAGGCGGATGTTGTCATCGATGGTCGGGAGGTGTTGCCGGCATTGCATGCACGGGATTACGATGCCGTACTGATGGATGTACAGATGCCGGGCATGGACGGCCTGCAGGCCACCCGACTGATTCGTCGGCAGGCCCGTTTTGAGCAATTGCCGATCATTGCCGTGACGGCCAATGCCATGGCTGATGAACGGCAGCGCTGTCTGGATGCCGGTATGAGTGCACATGTCGGAAAACCGATTTCGCCGGTAGAACTCTATCGCGTCATGGCGCAGTGGATTATGCCGGCAGAACGGGATATGACCATCGTCACAGAGCCGTCGGATGCATCCGATAATATTGAGCTGCCGGATATTGCCGGTTTGAATACACAGGCAGGGTTGCATCGTTGCGGTGATGACATACGGATGTATGTGCATGTGCTAAACCGCTTTGTGGACTCTCAGGCAGGGACGGTAAATGCCCTGCGGCAGGCATGGGATGCTGGCGATGTGTCAGCCTTGCGGCGCCTGTTACATGCGCTTAAAGGTGTGACGGCCAATATCGGCGCTGAATCCGTTGCCGGAATGTCAGCTGATATCGAGGCAGATATCCTCGCGAATAAGGCTCCTCCGGAGGTGGAAGCACGGGAGGCCTTGCTGGAGGCACTGGAAGCCTTGCTGGAGGATATTCAGCGCTGGCTAGCGCATTGTAAACCGCAGATGCCTGCCATCAGTGGCGTGGACGGGCAATCGCTACTCGAGGCGTTGCAGCATTTGCAGCAGTTGCTTGAGCATGCCGATGCTCATGCTGTGGATGAACTGGCAGTTTTGCGCGAGCGATTGTTGCCGACATCAGCAATGGCTGAATTATCCAGTCTGGAACAGCATGTGCGTACCTACGATTTTGATGGTGCACTGGAAGTGCTGGCACGGATTCGTCGGCAGGCAGAACATGCATCGAATGAAGATAAAAACACGCGGAACGTGGAGGAAACATAATGCAGGATCAATGGCCAACAGTGCTGATCGTGGATGATACGCCGGAAAATATCGATATTTTGCGTGCAGTGCTCAGGCATGATTATCAGCTGAAAGTTGCGACCAATGGCGAAAAGGCCCTGGAATTATGCCGGCGTGAGCCGCAGCCACAACTGGTGTTGCTGGACATTATGATGCCGGGCATGGATGGCTATGAGGTCTGCCGACGACTGAAAGAGGATGAGCGAACGCGACGCATTCCGGTTATTTTTGTCACGGCGATGAGTGAGGTCGGAGATGAAGTCAGGGGGTTGGAGCTGGGGGCCGTGGACTATCTTACCAAGCCGATTAAGCCGGCCATTGTCAAGGCGCGGGTGCGTACACATCTGACTTTATACAAGCAGACGTTGCTGCTGGAAAATATCCTCAACCAGTGCTCTTCCGAGCTTTCTGCCATGCGTAATGTGCTTGGCCTGAATCAATCGCAGGGTCAGTAAATGGCCAGAAAACGGGAATTCAAGCGTGGTGTTGCTGCCCGACAGGCGGCACGGCAACAACGGGTCAGACAATTACGCACCAATCGTGAGGATGAACGCCGGTTATTGATGCAGTTTCTGGAGGCGCTGGAAGAAAAGGGGCGTGCACCGCAATGGCCGATTGTCAGTGTGTATGGCGTCGGTGGCGTGGGCAAGAGTACGCTGCTGCGCTGGGTCTGGGACGAATTCTGTGAGCGGCATCCCGATCATCGCATGCATGCCGTGCATCTGGATATCGATTCGGACAAGGCCGAATCGATGAGTGTGGTCGAATTTTTCTGGTTTATGCGTATGCAGATTCATCAGCAGTTACAGGAGCCGCTGCTGGCTTTCGATTATGTGTATCTAAAATATCTGGAAAAGGTACATGAAAAAATTCCGTTCAGTGATGGCCCGATCCAGCAGTTTGTCGATCGTATTGCGCGCAAGGACAGTGTGCTATCCGGTTTGCTGGGTGGTGTGGGCAATATCATTCAGTCATTGCCGGTGGGTGCGGTGCTGAATTCGGCGCTGGCCTATGTGCGTGATTCGGCACGTGAGAAAACGCTGATGCAGCAACTGGGCATCGATCTGGCGGAAATCGATGACTGGACGACCGGTGATATCGAATTGTTATTGCCACAACTGATGGCCGAAGATCTGGGCTTGCTGCTGCTGGAACTGAACCGGCCGTTGCTGTTGATTGTGGATGGCTATGAACGCCTGTCTGACAAGACCGAACAGAGCTTTGTTGAATCGTTTACCGCCGGCCTGTTGCTGGATGAGGTGTTTGCAACCCGCGCAGGAATGGTGTTGCTTGGACGCGAGCCTACTGACTGGTCGGCTTATGATGATCCGGCTGATACGCAGCGCTGGAACAGCGATTTCATCATGCAAATGCATCTGCGTGGTTTCAGTGGGCATTTTGCCGATCAGTATCTTGCCGCAGCCTGCACGCACTATCGTGCATGCGATCAGGCATCGCTGGCCGATGCGCTTGTGCGTTATGCCACGGATATCAAGGAGGCTTGTCGGGAAACACAGTCACAACAGCAGCCGACGTATCATCCGTTTTATCTGGATATCTGCCTGAATACGCTGGAATCTCGTGGTGAAGACTTCGATCCGCAGCGACATTTGGGGCTGACGCCGAAAGAACTGATGAACCGGTTTTTCAAGTATATGGATCGCGATGAACTTTCGCTGCATCTGGTACTGAGCCTGGCGGTGCATTTCAACTGGCCATTGGTGCATGATCTGCAACGTCAGGGCGTGATTCGTGCATGGACACAGACAGAATTTCTGCAGTATGTGGCGCGCCATTCCTATATAACGGATTCGGAGGCTTCAGGTACATTTCATTTCAACCGCTTGATGCAGGAATCACTAACAACCTATATGCGCACACTCGATGAGGTGCAACGCCATGTGCTGCGGGACTCGGCTTTTGCGGCGTTGCGTGATTTTTTCACCCATGCTCTGGGCGAGGCTTTACAGGAAGGGCAACGCGAAACGGCTGCATTATGGCTGGACCATACCGCGCATATGCTGATGCAGGTGGCCCGCGTGGAATTGTTACCCGTATCCGATGTGTATGAGCTGTTTTGCCAGCTGGCCGCGCAGGGGGGGGGCTTGCTGCTTGAACGGCGTCTGAGCTGGAATCGGGCATGGACGGTGCTGTTGCGCGATATGCTGGGGCCGGATCATGTGCAGACGCGCAAAAGTTTCGATGTCTGGGCGGATTCGCTGGAATCGCTGATTGCCCGGGGGCGTGCGGTGCTGCAGGGGCATAGCCCGGACCATGACGCGTAGGTGAACGCAATGGCCGCAACTGCGGGCACGTGTGAGGTGCGTCTGGAAGGCATGCTGGATCGTTTGTCGATGTTGCGCGGCTGGTCCCGGGCTACACGTTGCAGCTATCGTACGGATTTGCTGCATGCACACCGGTTTTTTATACAGCAGAATAGCGACATCTTTCATGCGAGCCACAGCGATGTACTCGATTATCTGGCCATGTTAATGCGCGAAGGTATGAGCCAGGCCACGATTCGTCGTCGGCGCAGTGCGCTGGCGACCTGGTTCTCCTTCCTGCTGGAACTGGGTGAACGCAATGATCATCCGGCACATCATCTGCCGCCTGTTCGCAAGGCCAGGCCGTTACCCAAACTGATGAGTGAGCAGGACGTGGAGGCTTTGCTTAATGCCCCTGATGTGACACAGCTAACCGGCTTGCGGGATCGCTGCATGCTGGAGTTATTGTATGCAACAGGATTGCGCGTCAGTGAACTGGTGGGGTTGCGGCTTGTCAGTGTCGATCGTGCTGCCGGTCTGTTGCGTGTGATCGGCAAAGGGGACAAGGAGCGGCTGGTACCGTTTGGCGAGGAAGCAGCCGGCTGGCTGGATGCCTGGCTGGAAGCGCGCCCCCGACAGCCGTCTTCCATGTTTCTTTTCCCGGGACGAAACGGAAAGGCTATGACGCGGCAGAATTTCTGGTTGCGTATCAAGCACTATGCGCAGCTTGCCGGAATTCGACCATTACCGTCACCGCATACGCTGCGGCATGCGTTTGCCACGCATCTGCTGGGGCATGGAGCAGATTTGCGCGTTGTGCAAATGCTGCTCGGCCATGCTAATGTGACGACGACAGAGATTTATACGCATGTGGCCAGGGCACGTCTGCATGACCTGGTGAATCGCAATCATCCGTTGGGTGGCTGAATCGGTTTGGGGGAGGCGCTGCCGTTTTCGTTTGCTATAATGCTGCCGGTTGAAAGAACTTCAGGAGTTTCATGCCATGCAGGATAAACAACAGACAAGTGCCGATATCCCGTGTTATTCACCCGGCCTTGCCGGTATTCCCGTGGCCGAATCGGCCATCTCCTATGTCGATGGCCAGCGCGGCCATCTCGAGTATCGGGGGATTGATATCGAGGAGCTGGCGGAGAAATCGTCATTTGAGGAAACGGCTTATTTGCTGTTGTTCGGGGACTTGCCGAACCGCCAGCAACTGGAGGATTTCGATTCGCAGCTGCGTCACCACCGGCGCATCAAGTTCCGCATCCGCGATATCATGAAACATTTTCCTGAAAGTGCGCATCCGATGGATGCCTTGCAGGCCACCGTGGCTGTGCTGGGCATGTTCTACCCATTGCCGCATTCGTCGGATGGCAGTCTGGATGAGGGTACGGCGCGTGATGTGTGCATCAATCTGATCGCCAAACTGCCGACGTTGGTGGCGGCGCATGCGCGCATGCGCCACGGTGATGATCCGATTCCGCCACGCGATGATTTGTCCCATGCGGCGAATTTCTACTATATGCTCACCGGTCAGGAGCCGTTCCCATTGACCGAGCGCATCATGGATGTGGCGCTGATCGTACATGCCGAGCATACGATGAATGCCAGTACGTTTTCGACGATGGTGACTGCCTCAACGCATGCCGACCCGTATACCTGTATCAGTGCGGCAATTGGCGCATTGTCCGGCCCGTTGCATGGCGGGGCCAATGAGGATGTGTTGTGCATGCTGGATGAAATTGGTGGTATGGAGCGCGTTGAGGACTACCTGCATCGCAAGCTGGAACGTAAGGAGAAAATTCCTGGACTCGGGCATCGCGTGTATAAAACGAAAGATCCGCGTGCAACGCTTCTGCAGCAACTGTATGTCAAACTGACGGAGAAAATGGGTAGCGATCCGACCTATGAAATTGCCAGCCGTATTGAGGAATTATCGCGTCAGACGCTGGGTGCCAAGGGCGTATGCCCGAATGTCGATTTTTATTCTGGCATCGTCTATCGTAAGCTGGGCATTGCGACCGACCTGTTTACGCCGATCTTTGCCGTGGCGCGCGTGGCCGGCTGGCTGGCACACTGGAAAGAACAGCTGGGCAAGGGGCGTATTTACCGGCCCAAACAGATTTATGTCGGCGGCCATGCTGCACCCTATATTCCGATGGAAGAGCGCGACTGATGTTCGTGACAATGAACCGATTTTCGCTGCATGATGAGTTTTGTGAAGCGTTCGAGCAGCGTTTCAGGGAGCGGGAAAGCCTGCTCAGTCAGGTGCCAGGTTTTATCCGCAACAGCGTGTTGCGTCCGGTGGATGGAGCCGGCGAGCAGTACATCGTCATGACGCTATGGGAATCGAAGGAAGCTTTTCAGGACTGGGCTCGCTCGGATGCCTTCCGGCAGGCACATGCACGCGCAGCGCAAACACCGAAGGAATGGTTTGCCGCCCCCAATCAACTGGAGGCTTTTGAATCGGTTACCGATGAGGTGGCATAAGCACAGCATCAACCGTTACATGACCGAACAGGCGTTGTAGCAGGGCCTGAAATGTATCATTGTCGGTTGTGCTGGTTGCACGGAAGCTGCCGACACCGGATTGTGGATTGAGCAGCTTGTGATGCATCAGCTGCCGGGCGGTATGACGGGCGACGGCCGCACCGGTATCGATCAGACAGATATCGTCGCCTGCGATGTCGGCAATGCTGTCCCGTACCAGGGGATAATGCGTGCAGCCAAGAACAATGACATCCACCTGTCGATGTTTCAGTGGCTGGATATATTGTTTTAACAGAGTCGAGGTCTGTCGGGTATCGCAGGACTCGATGGCTTCCACCAGGCCGGGACAAGGCTGCGTCGTCACATGAAGCCCCTGAGCAAAGGTTTTCAGCAGTGCCGCGAAACGTGCGCTTTTCAAAGTCCCTTCCGTGGCCAGGATACCGATATGCCGATTGCGTGTGGCCTGCGCTGCCGGTTTGACTGCCGGCTCCATGCCGATGACGGGAACAGGTAATGCATGGCGCAGGGTGCCGGCGGCTGCGGCCGTGGCGGTATTGCAGGCGATGACCAGCATCTTGATGTGATGCTGTTGTATCAGCCATTTTCCCAGCATCATCATACGCTGACAAATTTGTTGCTCGCTTTTATTACCGTACGGCAGCATTTGTTGATCGGCGATGTAGATCAGGTTCTCATGCGGTAGCAGGCGGCGAATTTCCTGTGCTACGGTCATGCCGCCGATACCGGAATCGATGATGCCGACGGGTTGGTCCTTTACCATATGATATGGTCGGTGGCCTGCCGCAGGGTGTGCATGATGGATTCACGTTGTTTTCCGGTATATGGCATCGCCGCGCCATGCCCCCAGACCGGTGTGGGCCAGGCCGCATCATCATGCTGGCGCGCAATGACATGAATATGCAGTTGCGACACGATATTGCCGAGAGCGCCGATATTGATTTTGTCTACATGCCCGGTGGCTCGCAGCACATGTTCAGCCGCCATGATTTCATCCATGAGCTGTGTGCGCTGGTCGGACGATAATTGCGAGATTTCGCTGATCTGTTCAACACGAGGCACCAGAATCAGCCAGGGAAAACGCGCATCGTTCATTAATAACAGCCGACATAACGGCCAGTCACCTAGCAGAAACGTATCATCTTCAAGTCGCGGATGCAGATCAAACATGCCCCGATGTTCGTTTGCCACCCCCGTTTCTGCAAGTGGCATGGCATTCAACGGTGCAAGTGATACAGGAAGCCACGGTGAATCAAAGTCTTGTAGGCGGTCCTGTGACTGCCATCGAAACCACACCGATGATTGCTGGATGAAATGCTGTTATCAATACCTGTCTTCTTCATCCTTTTGCATATTCTCCCTTGCTTTTGCTTTCCGATAGGCTGCATCAGCGACATCGAACCACATATCACCGAGCCACTGCCCACAGAATACTGCGCCAAGCAAAAAGAGGCAGCCTAGAACCAGGGCATCGAGTAATGTACTGGCGTCGAGCCGTGCATCCGGAAACATCCACTGAACCAGGGGGTAGGAGGCTATTTCAGCGGCCAACAGGAAGAGCGTGGCTCGAAAGCGGTATCGGTGTCTCGGTCCGGGCCTGATGGTTTCTGCCCGCAAGCCCTGTTCACGTAAGCGACGCGATATTTTTCGTATATACAGGTGGCGCTCAAGGTGAAAGCCACTGTCAAGGCGGTCACCAGCAGGATTGAAATGCCAAAATCCTCCCAGTTCATCATATGAAACGAAGCATTAAATCAAAT
>CAZTGM010000004.1:0-56925 GCA_964613235.1 uncultured Zetaproteobacteria bacterium
CATACCTTGCAATTATGACACCCAAGAAAACAGAGAAAAAGAAATAAAAACAATATCTTGGGATTTGTTCAGGGGCGACGAATTACTACTGGCTGTTATGGTTTGGTGGACAATTAGTGGACAATGAAAAAAAACAAAGGGGCCACGCAATCGCGTAACCCCTTGTTTTATATGGCGCTCCCTGAGCGATTCGAACGCCCGGCCTTCTGATTCGTAGTCAGATGCTCTATCCAGCTGAGCTAAGGGAGCCTGATTGTCATGCCTCTTACGAAGCGGGCCGAAGGTTAATACCTTTCAACCAAACTTTCCATTGCGGATTGTCCATGCCGAACATCTCCGGAAATTTCGCGTATAACCAGCCGCGATAAATGCCTTTACCCTGACGACTGATTTCCACGAAGGCGGCGGGATTATCCACATTTTCATCATCAAGGAAAGCCCTGGATGACGTATTGCGCAAGCCCTTCGCCAGTCCCAGCAAATGCACATCAAACCCCTGTACACTCACCGTTTCGCCCATCGACAGGGAGACATGGCGCACCCGTGTGGTACTTTTTTCCAGCCACACCAGTTCGGCGGTTCCTTGTCGACTTGCAGCCCAGTCAGGAACTGCATCATTCATCTGCATGCCATGCGGATCCGCTTCCGTCTCCAGCGGCATTTGCCAGTGAATCTCTTCCGGCTGCTGATTGTCACATGCGCCAAGGCTCAGCAGCAGCAACATCGGCAACAGCCATTTCCGCACTGAAGAGCAACACCTCATTCGCGCATACCTTTGCTGACCGGGTCATCCGCCCCCCGGTCAAAATAAATGGCGGAGAGAGAGGGATTCGAACCCTCGATAGGTTTTAGCCTATACACCCTTAGCAGGGGCGCGCTTTCAGCCACTCAGCCATCTCTCCGTATAAAATGGCGGAAGGGGTGGGATTTGAACCCACGGATGGTTTCCCATCGCCGGTTTTCAAGACCGGTGCATTCAGCCGCTCTGCCACCCTTCCGTGCGCGGCACAATCTATTCATTTGGAATGACCTGTAAACCACCCATATAGGGCTGCAAAACAGGCGGAATATGCACCGTTCCATCGGCCTGCCAGCCATTCTCCAGAAGCGCCACCAGGCAGCGGCCAATAGCCAGCCCCGAACCATTCAGTGTGGCTACAGGCTGCGGCTTGCCATGCTCATCACGAAAACGGATACCGGCCCGACGCCCCTGAAACTGCCCAAAGGATGAACATGAGGAAATCTCGCGATAGGTCTGCTGACTGGGCAGCCACACTTCCAGATCATATGTTTTTTGTGCCGAAAAGCCGAGATCACCGGCACACAATTCCACCACCCGATACGGCAATTCCAATGCCTGCAACACCGCTTCGGCATGCGAAGTCAGTGCCTGCAAATCATCGAGCACACGATCAGGATGCGTCAACTGCACCAGTTCCACCTTGTCGAACTGATGCTGCCTGATCATGCCGCGCATATCGCGGCCTGCCGAGCCCGCCTCCCTGCGAAAACATGGTGTATAGGCGCAATGCCTGATCGGCAACCGGTCGGCATCGAGAATCTGCCCCTGATAGAGATTGGTAACCGGCACTTCCGCCGTCGGAATCAGAAAAGCATCCTCGCCTTCCAGTCGATACAGATCATCCTCGAATTTCGGTAACTGCCCCGTACCAGTCATCGTTTTGCGATTGACGATGGCCGGCACCCAGACCTCTTCATAGCCATGGCGATCCACATGAAGATCCAGCATGAACTGCATCAGCGCCCGTTCCAGTCTTGCCGCAGCACCCTTAAGTACCGTGAAACGGCTGCCGGCCAGCACCGCGCCCGCCTCAAAATCGAGAATTCCCAGTCGCTCACCAATTTCGTAATGCGGCGGCACGGCATCCTGACGTGGCTCACCCCAGCGACGAAGCTCGACATTGTCCTCTTCACCCTCGCCATCCGGCACAGAATCCAGCGGCGGATTGGGTATCTCCAGCAAAGCCTGCGCAAATGCCATCTCGGCATCTTTGGTTTCGCCATCCAGTGCTTTCACACGGTGCGATACTTCGGCCATTCTGGCCAGTTCCGCATCCGCGCTTTCGCCCTGACTTTTCTTGATGCCGATGGCCTTCGACACGCTATTGCGTTCAGCCTGCAAGGCTTCCAGCTCACTTTTGAGCTGTCGCTGCCGGGCATCCAGTTCCGACAAGCGAGCCCATGCGCTCCCCTCTCCGGTAACATCGCCTCCCCGGCGCACCAATGCCGCAGCCAGCGCAGCTGCATCCTGTCTTAACAGTTTACGATCAATCATACTGTTTCCGCATCGCCCTCATCTCCAGCAGCCACATCAATCACATCATCTTCCTGTTTCTCGGCCACTCGCACAGCTCCGATGACCCGCTCATCCGGACCACAGTTGATCAGCTTCACTCCCTGCGTATTGCGACCGATAACCGACACGCCATCCATACGAATACGCACCAGACGCCCTGAATCGGTCATCATCATCACCTGATCCTCATCCAGCACCTGCAACGCCGCCACCATGGCACCATTGCGACCGCCGGTTTTCAGCGTAAACACGCCCTGACCACCACGCCGCTGCACATTGTATTCCTCAACGGCCGTACGCTTGCCAAAGCCGTTTTCAGATACCGCCAGCAAAGTGGCGCGCTCGGCTACCAGCGTCATTGAAATCACCTGATCGCCTGCAGGCAAACGCATGCCGGTCACACCGCGTGTGGCACGTCCCATTGGCCGCACATCCGATTCGGGGAAACGGATGCATTTGCCGCCGCTGGAGGCCAGCATGATATCCTGCCCCCCATTGGAAATATGTACCGAAATCAGATCATCATCCTCATCGATATTAATGGCGATAATGCCGTTGGCGCGAATATTCCTGAAATCGGACAGTCGCGTCTTTTTCACCACACCTTTCTTGGTGGCCATAACAACATAATGCCCTTCATCAAATTCCCGCATGGCCAGTGTGGCCGAAATCCGTTCATCTTTCTCCACCGGCAACAGATTCACCATCGCCTTGCCGCGCGTTGCACGTCCGGCCTGTGGAATCTCATAAACCTTCTTGCGGAACACGCGACCGCGATCAGAGAAGAACAGCAGATAATCATGCGTGGATGCGACCATCAACTGGGCCACAAAATCTTCATCCTTCGTCGTCATGGCCGTCTTGCCTTTGCCGCCACGGCGTTGCGCACGGTACAGTGAAACGGCATTGCGTTTGATATAACCTTCATTGGAAATGGTTACGACCATATCCTCTTCGGTGATTAAATCCTCGACATTCAGCTCCGCCGTTTCATCAACGATCTGGGTGCGACGTTCGTCCGCATAACGATCGCGAACCTCCTCCAGTTCCTCGACAATGACCTGCATCAACAGCTTCTCATCGCCCAGAATCGCTTTCAGCCGCGCAATAAGAGCCTGAACCTCTTCATACTCGGCCTTGATTTTGTCCCGTTCCAGGCCGGTCAAACGCTGCAACCGCATATCCAGAATAGCCTGAGCCTGTTTCTCGGACAACCCGAAACGTTCCATTAGTCCGGCTTTCGCTTCAGGCGGCGTCTGACTGGCACGAATCAGCTTGACGATTTCATCGATATGATCGAGCGCAATCAACAGGCCTTCCAGAATATGAGCCCGTGCCTCGGCCCGGGCCAGCTCGAACAGACAGCGCCGCGTTACTACCTGGCGGCGATGATCGATAAAGTGCAACAACAATTCGCGCACACCGCACAGCTTCGGCTGCCCGTCCACCAGCGACAGCAGGTTGCAGCCGAAATTGCACTGCAACTGCGTATGCTTGTATAGGTTGTTCAGAATGACTTCCGGAATTTCGCCACGTTTGAGTTCAATAACGATGCGCATGCCGTCCCGATCCGATTCATCGCGCAGATCGGAAATGCCCTCAACCTTCTTGTCACGTACCAGCGCGGCAATATTTTCAATCAGCGTAGCCTTGTTGACCTGATACGGCAGCTCGGTAATCACCAGGGTCTCGCGCTTGGTACGCGGATGAATCTCCACCAGCGCCTTGGCACGCATCGTTACCGAGCCACGCCCGGTCAGGAAGGCATCGCGCATGCCCTTGCGCCCATAAATAAAGCCACCGGTTGGAAAGTCAGGCCCGGGCATAATCTGCATCAGCGTCTCATCATCCACATCCGGGGCCTCGATGAGCTTGATAGCAGCATTGATGGCTTCACCCAGATTATGCGGCGGAATATTCGTGGCCATGCCTACGGCAATACCCTGGGAGCCATTCACCAGCAGATTGGGATATTTCGCTGGCAGAACGCGCGGTTCTTTTAGTGATTCATCATAATTGGGAATGAAATCAACGGTATCCTTGTCGATATCGGCCATCAGTTCACCGGCCAGCCGACTCATGCGTGCCTCGGTGTAGCGCATGGCTGCCGGTGAGTCACCATCGACCGATCCGAAGTTACCCTGCCCGTCTACCAGAACATGACGCATACTCCAGGGCTGGGCCATGCGCACCAGCGCATCATACACGGCCGAGTCGCCATGCGGATGGTATTTACCAATCACATCACCGACCACGCGCGCTGATTTCTTGAACGGCTTGTCGTAAGTGCAGCCGAGATCCTGCATCGCATACAGAATGCGCCGATGCACTGGCTTCAAACCATCCCGCGCATCCGGCAATGCGCGACCGATAATGACGCTCATGGCATAATCGAGATAGGAGTTCTTCATCTCCTCTTCAATCAATACAGGTACGGCAGGATTAAGAATATCTTCCATCGGTTTCCTCACATAAAAATGGTGCCCTCGACAGGATTCGAACCTGTGGCCTACCGCTTAGGAGGCGGTCGCTCTATCCAGCTGAGCTACGAGGGCGTCAAACGAAACGGGATAATAGCGTCAGTCAATGATGTCTGCATCATCCGTTCCGCCCGATCATATCAGCTCAGCCAGCGTAATGAATCATACTATGTACAGGCACGCCCTGCAGCTTTTCTCTGCCCTGCAAAAAATCCAGTTCGATCAGGAAAACGCAGGAACTGATTTCCGCACCCAGTCTGCGTACCAGCTGCACCGTTGAGGCCGCCGTGCCACCTGTGGCCAGCAAGTCATCAACAATCACGGCCCGGTGACCGGGTGCCAGCGCATCACGGTGGATTTCCAACATATCCACGCCGTATTCAAGCTCGTATTCGATGGTATGAACCTTGCCCGGCAATTTACCGGACTTGCGCACCGGCACAAAGCCCACCCCCATCTGCTGCGCCAGAGCTGCACCAAAAATGAAACCGCGCGACTCAATGCCAATAACCGTATCCACGCCCGACTCCACAAAACATACCATTTGCGATATGGCAGCCGCAAAGGCATCACCATCGGCCAGTAATGGAGTGACATCCTTGAAGTTGATACCAGGCCTGGGAAAGTCGGGAATTTCACGGATATAATCGGTCAGATTAATTGCGGTTGTTGTCATTACAAAATTTCCTCCACACCGATCTGCTCGCTCTCGGCGACGGCACGCAGTTTCTTCAGCGCAATCATCTGAATCTGACGAATGCGCTCGCGTGTTACACCCATATGCTGGCCGATTGCTTCCAGCGTCCATGGTTCATGCACTTCGCCCAAACCAAAACGCAGACGCACCACATCCCTCTCCTTGGGCGTCAACTGCTCCAACCACAGCTCGATCAGTCGATCACGATGACTGTTGCCCAACGTCACTTCCGGTTCGACAACGCTTTCGTCCTCGGTGACATCATAAAGCGTAAAACCTCCCTCATCCTCCAGCAGTACCTCATCGGCACTGTCCGTCGGCATGGCAGCAGCCAGCAATATGCGGACCCTGTCTTGGCTGGTACCCAGTGACTTGGCAATTTCCATCTCGGTCGGTTCGCGATTTAGTTCCGCACGCAACCTGCTGGCATGATAAAGCAGGCTGTTTAACTCCTTGCCGACATGAACCGGCAGACGAATCGTGCGCGACTGATTCATGATCGCCCGCTCCACGGCCTGACGTATCCACCAGGTTGCATAGGTCGAAAAACGGCAACCATGCGCATGATCGAATTTCTCCACCGCATGCATCAGCCCCAGATTCCCCTCTTCAATAAGATCTTCCAGCGGCATGCCACGGTACATATAGCGACGCGCGATTTTCACCACCAGACGGAGATTGGCATTGATCATCCGTTGTCTGGCCCCATCATCACCGGCAAGAATCTGTTTCGCCAGCTCGACTTCCTCGTTGGCCGTCAACAATTCATGCTGTGAAATATCACGCATATAAATCGTCATCGGATCCGAACTTATGCGCCTGGACATGAAACGCTCCCCGGTGTGTTCGACATGGCCTGATAATATCTCATCGTGCCGGTAAATAGGCAAGCGGATCAACCGCTGTTGTACCCCGCCTGACTTCAAAATGAAGATGCGGCCCCGTGGCCCGGCCACTGTGCCCGACACGGGCAATCACCGCGCCCTGCTTCACGCGCTGCCCCTTCTTCACCAGATTGCGCTGGTTATGCGCATAAGCGGTAAACATATTGTTGGCATGCCTGATAATCACCATGCGCCCGTAACCGCTTAAACGCTGGTCGGCATAAACAACTTCTCCATTTGCTGCCGCATGAATCGCTGTCCCTTCACTGGCCGAAATATCGATGCCGTCATGCATGCGCGATCTCCGCTTGCCGAAACGGCTGGTCACCTTGCCGTGCAGCGGCCATATCAAACGAGTGGATGATGTCACCGCTCGATGTTTGCCGGGCGGCGCATGCCTGTTCGCATGGTGTACCGACTTGCTCGCACCAACACCGGGAAGACGCCGGGAGTATGCCGCCGTACCGGCCAGCGACAACTGCTGGCCGACATAAATGCGATAGGGATAACGAATGTGATTGCGCCGGGCCAGCGAATGATAATCAATGCCGAAACGCTTGCCGATACTGTACAGGGTATCACCGGCGCGCACGATATAAACGGATGTCCGATGATGGGTATTTTTGACCTGGTGCGGTACTTCCGTCCGGTGGCAGGAAGCTGACATCAGCACGAGCAACAACAAAAGGTATCGAATTACCAGAGCCATAAGGCAACAAACCCGCCGATGACCAGCAACGTCACCAGTAACGTAATCCATTCAAAATACTGCTCAACCCATATTCTCAGCGTCGTTCCTCCCCATTTCAGCAATATTCCCTCAAGATAAAAGCGAGCACCTCGTGAGAGCAGGGATGCCAGCATGAAACCGGGGAAAAACATGCCAAAGGCACCCGCAGCAATGGTGATAACCTTGAATGGAATGGGAGAGAAACCGGCAATCAGCACCAGTGCCAGGCCCCATTCAACAAACAACTGCTGCACATGCTCAAACTGTTCCATGGCACCATAAAGCTCGAGCAATGGCTGCGCCACACTGGTGAACAGCAACAGACCGATAGCATAACCCAGCATCGCTCCCACAACCGAGCCCGATGTCGCCAGAGCAGCGAACCGCAGCGCCAGGTCCGGCCGGCCAAGCGCCAGGGCAATCAATAACAGGTCCGGCGGAACAGGAAACACGCTGGCTTCGATGACGGCAATAAAAAACAGCGCCCATTGCGCCTGCGGATGATCAGCCCAGGACAGGGTCCAGTGATAACATCGCCGCAGCACCTGCATACCAGGTAACCGCTGCGTCAGCCTGCTAATGATGATTGACTCCCTGCACCAGCGGCACAAATGTACAGGCTTCAAAATATTCCTCATCGAAGCCGCCATCAGCACGTTTTTTCCGGCGTACCAGCCGATGTATGCCACTCTCCCCCTCAGGCATGACCAGATAGCCGCCGACATTCAGCTGCTCCATCCAGTAATCGGAAGCAAAGCCCCCGGCCGTCACCAGAATCGCATCAAACGGTGCATATTCCGGCCAGCCCAACAAACCATCACCACATTTAAGCATGACATTTGCATGACGAGCCAGACGAAGATTACGACGTGCCTTGTCATGCAAGGTCTGAATGCGTTCGATACTGTACACGCGGCGGCACAAACGCGACAACACAGCCGTCTGGTAACCGCAGCCGGTGCCAATTTCCAGCACCTTTTCATGCCCTTTCAATTCGAGCAACTGTGTCATACGGGCCACCATATATGGCTGCGAAATGGTCTGCCCTTCACCGATGGGAAGGGCAGAGTCCTTGTAGGCGCGGCTGACCAGCGGAGGGTCGACAAACAAATGTCTGGGCACCGAAGCCATGGCATCAAGCACGCGCGGATCGTTAATCCCTCTGGGCTTTAACTGCATCGCCACCATTCTTTGTCTTGGCCGCTCAAAAAACTGGCCGTTACGGTACGGCATTAACGCACCTCACCGGCCAAAAAATGGTCGGGACGAGAGGATTCGAACCTCCGACCACCAGACCCCCAGTCTGGTGCGCTACCAGGCTGCGCTACGCCCCGAAACATGTGTGAATATTAGGAAAGAGTGCTGCTGAAGTCTACGAATCAATCACTGAGCAGCTCAAGCACATCAGCCAGTTCCTGACGCACCTGCACCAGCGAAGTACGGGCATCCGGCTTTTCCAGAATCTTTTCCAGATTGCCGCTCATCAGCACCTTCTTGGCACCACGAATCGTAAAATTCAGATGATAAAGCAAATGTTTGATATGCAGAATAGAATGCACATCCTTCTTGCGATAAAAGCGTCGATTGCCACCCTTCTTGACCGGATTAATCGTGCGGAACTCGCTTTCCCAGTAGCGCAGCACATGCGGCTCGACATCGCAAATCTCGCTGACTTCACGAATGGAAAAGAACAGCTTGTCCGGTAATTCCGGCAGCGTAAATTCCTGCTGGGGAAGCGATGATAGCTGTGACATCAGCGGCCACCCTCGTTCAGTTTAGCTTTCAGCAAAGGGCTGGCCCTGAACGTAACGACATGACGCGAAGTAATCATGATACCTTCACCCGTCTTCGGATTACGACCACGCCGCTCGCGTTTATCACGCACAACAAAATGACCAAAGCCGGACAGTTTCACGTCTTCGTGCGATTCCAGTGCCATCCTGATCCGTTCCAGAATCGATTCCACCAGTTCTGCCGACTCCTTTTTGGACAATCCGACCTTCTCATGCACGACATTTGCAATTTCGGCTTTAGTCACCCTTCCCGCCCCTGATCAAGAATTGACGTGTTTACTCCTGCAACACGTAAGGAGATTAGCAGAAGTCTATGTTTTGTCAAAGCCTAGCCTTCACCAAGCACGCCGTGCTGCAGGCGTAGCAAACGGTCACAGCTGGCAGCCAGCGCCATGCTGTGCGTCACCATAACCACGGAAGCCCCCTCATTACTGCACATCTCCCGGAAAAGCTCGAAAACTTCTGCCGCCGTGTCCTCATCAAGATTGCCCGTAGGTTCATCGGCCAGCACCAGCTTCGGTGCTGTGGCCACGGCCCGTGCTACCGCCACACGTTGCGCCTCACCACCGGAAAGCTTGGCCGGAATATGCTTCATGCGCGCATCCATATGCAAACGCTGCAGCAAATCGGCAGCACGGGATTCAGCCTTGGCCGGTTCATCACCACGCACCAACAGAGGCAGCATAACATTCTCCAGCGCCGTCAGTTCGGGAATCAAATGATGCGCCTGATAGACAAAACCAATTTTGCGATTACGCAACCATGCCTGTCGGCCGGGTGACATGGCAAAAATCTTTTCCCCATCCAGCATAACCGTACCGCCATCCGCCTTTTCCAGCGTACCGATGGTTTGCAGCATCGTACTCTTGCCACTCCCCGATTCGCCAACGATAGCAAGAAACTCACCGGCAGCCAGGGAAAAACACACATCACGCAATACCGTCAGCATGCCGCTGGGCGCCGCAAAGGACTTGGCCAGATGCTCCACATGCAACAGATCAGCCATTATTCGTACCTCAGCGCATCGGCCGGCGGCACACTGGCTGCCCGCCACGCCGGATAAAAGGTCGCCGCCAGCCCCATCAACAGACTGGCAATAACCACCATGAGCACATAACCCGGCTCAATCACCGAAGGAATATGATCAATAAAATATACATCACTGGATAAAAACTTGATGCCGGTCAGATCTTCAATCCACATCAGCAAAACATCCAGCTTCCATGCCAGCAGCAGGCCGAACAATGTCCCCACGAGCGTACCAAAACCGCTTAGCAATCCGCCCATAAGCATGAATACGCGCATCACCGAGGCATGTGTCACACCGATGGTTTTCAACACGGCGATTTCCTTGCGCCGTTCCATGACCACCATCACCAGCGATGAAACCATATTGAATACAGCGACCAGCACGATCAGCGACAGGATCACCCCCATGGCCAGACGCTCGGTTTTCAGGGCGCGAAAAAACGATTGATGGCGATGTTGCCAGTCCATCACCCAGCTGCCGACAGGCAAATGCTCACGAATCTGTGCGGCAATCGCAGGTGCCTGATCACGGTCATCAACAAATACCTCAATGCCGGTCACCGCCTGCCCCATGCGATTCAGACGTTGTACAGCACCGATATTCGTCAGCACCCAGCCCACATCGTATTCATAAAAGCCGGAATCGAAGATGCCAACAACATCAAACACGCGCATGCGCGGCACTGCCCCCGATGGCCCCACCCCGGCAGCCGGCGACATTAACTGCATACGGCTACCCAGCCTGATACCCATTTTTCGTGCCAGATCCTTGCCGATAACAATCTCGAAAGCCGAATCGCCTTTCAGGAAGCGCCCCTCGATCAAATGCTGCGCCAGATCCTTTTCCTGGTCTGCCTCAACACCCTTGAGCAAGGCACCCCTAGCCATCGAGCCATAGGATAACAGTACCTGAGTCTGCACGTAGGCTGCGGCCCGGTCAACACCTGGCATAGCCCGAATCTGTGTCAGCCATTGCGGCCAGGATTGCACCCGATCGCCGGGACCCTGGACATCGATATGTGATGAAAAGCCGAGAATCTTGTCGCGGATTTCCACAGCCGCGCCATTCATCACCGACAACACGACAATCAGTGTCATCACACCAATGGCGATGCCGATTGCCGAACTCCAGCCGATCAGCGACACAAATCGTTCATCGCGTCGCGAATGCAGATAGCGTCGTGCCAGCATCGTTTCATAAGGCAGGAACAGGGCCACGCGCGTCAGCCTCTCATCACCGACCCGCGCATCATGTCAGGTAACGCAGGTACAGATACAGATGTGCTACAACAATCGACAGCAACATCAAACCAAAGGCGTGTTTGGCAAAGGTCAGAAATGCAATGGGATGACCAGCGCGCTGGGCAAAACCGGCCACAATAAGATTGGCAGATGCACCGATCAACGAACCATTCCCACCCAGGCAAGCCCCCAACGCCAGCGCCCACCACAGCGGAGTAATCATTTCATCGCCACCAAAGCTTGGCGCCATACCTTCGATCAGCGGAATCATCGTCGCCACAAACGGAATATTATCGATCAGCGCCGAAGCAATAGCCGAAATCCATAAAATAGCTGCCGCCGTCGCATTGAAATCACCGCCGGTCATTTCCAGCGTGCGCTCGGCCATCCAGCTAATGGCACCGGTATGTTCCACACCGGTCACGATAATAAACAGACCGACAAAAAAGAAAATCGTCGTCCATTCCACTTCGGCCATCACCCCTTCATAGGCATGATCCTTGTCCGCAAGCGGATGCCCCCAGGTCTGCAGCAGCAACAATACACCCGCTCCTGTCATAGCGATCGTCGCCGGCTCCAGATGAAAATGATGCGCGACGGTAAAGCCGACAATGACTGAAAACAGCACCAGCATACTTTTCTTCAGCAGCGTGACATTCTTGATCGCATCACGCTCATTAAATTCCATAATCAGCCGGCGGTGCTCGTCGCTGGCCTGCAAATCGGCCCTGAACATCCACCAGATCAGCGTCATGAGCAGCATAAAAATAACCGGAATAATCGGTGCCAGATTGAGCAGAAAATCATAAAAACTCAGATGCGCCTGCGAACCAATCATAATATTCGGAGGGTCGCCAATCAGCGTGGCCGTACCGCCGATGTTCGAGGCCAGAATCTCGGCAAACAGATAGGGATAGGGGCGCACGCCCAGTGCATCGGTAATCAGCAATGTCACCGGCGCAATCAGCAACACCGTTGTCACATTATCAAGGAAGGCGGAGAATATAGCCGTCACCGTAGCCAGCATAAAAATAACACCGATGGGATGCCCTTTGACCAGCTTGGCTGCCCGGATGGCAACGTACTGGAACACGCCGGTTTTCTGGCTGATCGTGACGATGACCATCATACCGGTCAACAGCCCGATGGTATTGAAATCCACACCGGCTATGGCCTGCTGCTGCGTCAGTACGCCGGATAAAATCATCAGCCCGGCGCCAAGGATCGATAATACCGCGCGGTTGAATTTCTCCATCATGACCACGGCATATACACAAAGTAAAATGCTGACAGCAAGCCACAGCGGATCGAGCCCGAAAATCACCTGCGGGGATTCATGCATATGATGCAGCGTCTCCGGAATTATTCAGTACATTGAGAATATCGCCGGCGGAAATAATACCCAGCAGACGGCTCGCTTCATCCGTAACCAGTGCGAACTCATGCTTGCCGTAATGAATCAACGCCGATGTAACCGCAAACAAAGAATCTTCCGGCCGCACCATCAGCGGATCCTCATCCATGACATCAGCCACGGGCTGACAGGCAATCTCCGCATAATGTCCGCTCAACAACCCCATATCCGGCGCATAGGAAACGGAATCCAGGTCACCATCGACAATATAGCGGGGCATGATCTTTTCCATGACCGTAAACGTTGAAATAACACCCACGACCCGCTCATCATCCAGCACCGGCAACATGCGCAACCGCTCCAAACGCATCAGCGCCAATACATCGCGAATGGTTTCCCCGACATGGGCTGACTGAACATCCCTGTTCATGATTTTTCTGGCAATCATGTTCCCTCCTGCATGCCGGGCGCGGACGCCCTATTCCGGACGCATATGTGGAAACAGCAATACGTCGCGAATCGAATGCTGACCGGTAAACATCATGACCAGTCGGTCCACGCCAATGCCGACACCGGCAGCCGGCGGCATACCATATTCCAGCGCACGCAAATAATCCTCATCCAGCGGAGCCGCTTCCAGATCACCGGCCGCCTTGGCCTGCTGCTGCTGCATGAAACGCTGTCGCTGATCGTCCGGGTCATTCAGTTCGGAAAAACCATTGGCGATTTCCTTGCCACCGATAAACAGTTCAAAACGGTCCGTCACATTCGGATCATCCGCATTGCGTCGCGCCAATGGTGAGATATCCACCGGATAATGCGTCACAAACGTCGGCTGCTGTAATTCGGATTCGCACAACTCCTCGAACAATGCAGCCAGATAATGGCCTGCCTTCCAGGTAATCAGCGGCTTGAAATCCGGGATCTCCTGCAAACACACGGTCGCCAGCAGGGCCTTGTCCGTGGCATGGCCGCGCAGATCGGGGCGCTTCTCAAATACGGCCTCATCCAGGCGTATGCGTCTGAACGGCTGATCCAGCCGTACCTCAACGCCATCCCAGTCGACCGAGGCAATGTCCAGACCATCAGCAATGCCGCGAATAATGGCCTCAGTCTGATCCATAGCAGCCACGACATCGGCATAGGCCTGATAAAACTCAACCATGGTGAATTCCGGATTATGCGTTGCATCCAGTCCTTCATTGCGGAAATTGCGATTGATCTCGAACACGCGCTCGAATCCGCCGACCAGCAGACGCTTCAGATACAGTTCCGGTGCAATACGCAGAAACAGATCCATATCCAGGGCATTATGATGCGTTACAAACGGACGCGCTGCCGCGCCTCCGGGCTGCGTCTGCAGCATCGGTGTTTCCACCTCGATAAAGCCTTGTGATTCCAGCGCCTGACGCAGCAGCGTAATAATGCGCGATCGGGTGCGAAACACATACCGCGACTGCTCTGATACCATCAAGTCAACATAACGCTGACGATAACGGATTTCCTTGTCCGCCAGCCCATGCCATTTCTCCGGCATCGGACGCAGACATTTGGTGATCATTTCAATGCGTTCTACACGTACCGATAATTCACCAGTGCGTGTGCGAAACATTGTTCCTGCCGCACCGACGATATCGCCCAAATCCCATTTTTTGGTAGGATTGTAGATATCCGTCCCCAGCACATCACGATTGAGAAACAGCTGGATTTGTCCTGTTTCATCCTGAATCTTGATGAAACTTGATTTACCCATGACCCGATGCGCCATGATACGCCCAGCAATGGCTACCTGTAACGGTGCAGCCTCCAGCACTTCCGTATCCTTGTCGTGACACAGATCGTGCAATCGCTGCACGGTATGGCTGCTGCGCCATGTGTTAGGATAGGCATAGCCTTCGTTGCGCAGTCGGGCAAGCTTTTCGCGACGAACAGTAATCTGTTCGGATACAGGTCTGGCCTGTTTCTCCTGGCTGTGACCGGTCATGGACAAATCAGCAATCAGCGACGGCTGTGCAGTTCGACATCACCGAAGAAAAAGGCAACCTCGATTGCCGCATTCTCAACGGAATCCGAACCATGCACGGAATTGGCTTCAATCGACTCGGCATGATCGGCACGGATCGTACCTGCCTCGGCCTCTTTCGGATTGGTTGCGCCCATCAGCTGACGGTTCAGCGCAACAGCATTCTGCCCTTCCAGCACCATGGCCAAAATCGGACCGGAACTCATGTAGGCACAGAGGTCCTTGTAAAACGGACGCTCCTTGTGCACGGCATAAAAACGGCCGGCTTCTTCAGCACTGAGATGCTGCATGCGTGCAGCAATCACAGACAGGCCATTTTCCTCGAATCGACGAATGATGTCGCCAATCACGTTCTTGGCTACGGCATCGGGTTTAATAATGGAAAGTGTGCGTTGAATCGCCATGAATGAGTCTCCCTCATATTTGATTACGGAACCTGAAATCACCCCGCACGCGGGGGTGCAGCACTCTAGGACCTGTCAGCCCAAAATCCAAGTGCGGCAAAGGCCTTATCGAATGTCGCTGACAATCCCTCCGCCAATCAGTTCATCACCGATATAGAAAGCCGCCACCTGACCCGGCGCGATCGGCTTTTGGGGAGCATCAAACGTCAGTTCAACATGGCCATGTCGTTCCGTGAGATGACAGCGCGCCGGCTGCATCTGGTAGCGCACCTTAACCTCCAAAGCAGCGTCTTCGGCAGGTGCATGAATCCAGCTCACATCCTGCAAGACAGCGCCATGCACCAGCGCTGTTTCCGGACGTGCCACGGTTACCTGCGCCGTTTCCCCGTTTAATGCAACGACAAACCACGGCCCGTTGGCCAGCCCCAGACCCTTGCGCTGCCCTAGCGTAAAATGGGCAATACCTTCATGGTGACCCAGCACATGCCCCTCCGTATCGACGATATCACCGGGCACAAAGCCTGCCTGTGCACCTTCGCGCTGCAGAAAGCGGATACGATCCCCGGCCGGAATAAAGCAAATATCCTGACTTTCCTGTTTGGCCGCCGTCGGCAGATCATAATATTCGGCCAGCTTTCGCGTATCCGGTTTTTCCAGATGACCGACCGGGAATAAAATGCGCTCGATCTGTTCACGCCGCGTCGTGGCCAGAAAATAGCTCTGATCCTTTCGGGCATCGCTGCCCTTGAGAATATGCACCCCCGCTTCGTCATCCCGGCGCCGCACATAATGACCGGTCGCCACATAGGCTGCATCCAGCTGATCGGCCACTTTCAGCAGGGCACCGAACTTCACGAAACGATTACATCGTTCGCAAGGATTGGGCGTACGTCCATGTTCGTAATCAGCAATGAACGGATCAATGACATCACGGCGGAACTGCGCCTGCATATCCATGCTGTAAAACGGGATACCAATGCGATCCGCCACACGCCTGGCATCATAGGCATCCTCCAGCGCGCAGCAGGTTCCGTGCCGCTGCACATCATCACGCGAATAATCCCAGACATTGAGGAATACGCCGACGACATCGATCCCCGCATCGGCCATGACTGCCGCCATGACCGACGAATCCACGCCACCGCTCATGGCAGCAATCACGCGCACACCCCGATAACGGGATAAATCCGGCATCAGCCGGCGAATATGATCCTTCATCGTGCGAATGCTATGTCGGTTTGCGAATCACGGCAAAGAAGAAACCGTCATGTTGCTGATCCGGTAGCAGGCGTTGCATCTGCTGCAACCCCGCCATATCTTCCACGACCCGTTCATTTTCAGCCCCGTGAATAGAACAGACCGCATACAGCAGATGACCGCCTGGCCTAAGCACGCGCAGGGCTTCGACAAGCATTGCCCGCTGCAAGACAGCATGACGCATCACATCGTCCGGGCCGTGTAAAAATTTCGCATCTGGATGACGGCGAATGATGCCAGATGCCGTACACGGTGCATCCAGCAGTACCGCATCCACAGAAGCATCGGGCATGGCCAGTGCTGTCGCATCGCCCTGCACCACCGTCACATGATGTGCCTGCAAGCGTGCCAGGTTTTCGCGCAAACGCAGCAAACGGCGACTATCTTTCTCCACGGCAATGATCTGCGCTTGTGTATGCATATGCGCCAGCAGGCCGCTCTTGCCGCCGGGGGCCGCACACACATCCAGCACCGTATCACCGGAGTGAACCGATAACGCCAGCACAGCCGCCTGTGCTGCCTGGTCCATCACCTGGAATGCGCCCTTTGCATAACCGGGCAACTGCTGCACCGCTGTTCCGGCCGGCAACAGTACCGCATGCGGACTCAATGCCCCGGGCTGGCAATCAAACCCGAGGGCTGCAGCCTGTTGCATCCAGGCATCTCGATCACCAAACACGGCCAGCGCCAGCATCGGCTTATGCTCCATGCCTGCAGCCATGCGCTGCACGGTCTCCGCGCCGAACGCATCGCGCCAGGCTGCAAACATCCATTGCGGCAGCTCTACCCGCTGATACGGTTTCAGGCGATGCGGCGCTTCTGTCGCCGCCACCTTGCGCAGGACCGCATTGACCATGCCTGCAGCCGCAGGTGCAAAGTATTTGCAAACATCGACCATTTCGTTGACCACGGCATGCACAGGCGTACGCATATGTCGCAACTGATAGGCTCCCAGCAACAGGATTGCGCGAACCACATCGTCCGGCTTGCGGCGCAGAAAACGACTGACATCCACTTCCAGCGAGAAATATCGACGCAACACGCCATACACCAGTTCCTGCGTCAGCGCCCGTTCGCGTGCATCCAGCGTAGCCACCAGCTTGTCCAGCAACATATTGGCTCGACTGTGCTGTGTAAAAACGGAGGCCAGGATCTGGACGGCGATAACACGGGGCAACGGAGGCATGCCCCCATGCTCAGTCAAGGACAAACCTGCCGGCAAATGACGCACCACGCAGATAATCCGCAGCAGACATTGCCTTCTTGCCTTCCGGTTGCAATTGCTCGATGCGATAGAGTGAGCCGTCGCCACATACGACCCGCATCATGCTTCCTTCTGTCAGCACGGTTCCCGGTGCAAACTCAACATGCGCATCCACCACGGTGCCAGAGATAATTTTCAGCCAGCGCCCCCCTGCCTTACAACGCGCGCCCGGGCGCGGACTGAAACAACGCACCAGACGGTCCACATGAACAGCAGGCTCCGTCCAGCGAATACATCGCTCATCATTGCGCAGCTTGGCCGCATACGTCACACCCTCGGTCGCTTGCGGCGTCGGCTGCAAGCCCTGTGCAATGTTCGGCAAGGTCTCCACCAGCAGCCCAGCGCCCATGTCGGCCAGTGCCGCCCATAACTCCGCACCGGTTATGTGTTCATCAATGGCAATCTTGCGACAGGCATAAATACCGCCGGTATCCAGTCCCTCTTCCATATGCATGATACATACGCCGGTTTCGAGATCGCCGGCCAGCAATGCCCGTTCGATCGGTGCCGCCCCGCGCCAGCGCGGCAACAGCGATGCATGCACATTGACCGGCGCAAGACGTGCTGCCTGCAGCCACGAAGGTGGCAACAGCATGCCGAAAGCCACCAACACCAGAAAATCGGCCTGTTTCTGCTGCAACCATTGCAGGGCTTCGTCATTGCCTTTCAGTGATAGCGGAGTAATCACATCGATACCAGCCTCAAGTGCCCGCTTCTTTATGGGTGATGGCGTCAGTTTCATGCCGCGTCCGGCGCGACGGTCCGGCTGCGACACCACACCGACAACATCCATGCCCTCTGCCGCCAGCAAGGCATCCAGTGTCTGCACGGAAAATGCCGGCGTCCCGGCAAATACGATGCGCATCAGCTTTTGTACCGTTTTTTCATTTTCTTCGTAATCAGGTTGCGTTTGAGCGGACTCAAGTAATCGATGAACAGGCGCCCTTCCAGATGATCGAACTCATGCTGCAGGGCCACGGCCTGAAAGCCTTCAAACTCCTGCTCATGCTTCATGCCCTCGGCATCATACCAGCGCAGGCGAACAACGGCCGGACGTGTGACCTCGGCATAGGTTTCCGGCACCGACAGGCAGCCCTCCTCCCATGTCGCCATCTCCTCGCTTTTCCACAGGAATTCGGGATTGATCCATACGCGCAGATCACGCATCTCGCCACAGGCTTCTTCTTCCTTGTTATGCCGCACTTCCTCATTACGCCATACGATATCGGTCACGGCAATGCGAAGAGACACGCCGATCTGCGGCGCCGCCAGGCCCACGCCCGGCGCGTCATACATCGTATCCGCCAGATCCTGAATGATAGCCTTGACCTCATCGGACAATGGGAAGTCAACGGATCTGGCCACCTCGCGCAGCCTGGCATCCGGATGAATCAGAATTTCGCGTACCGCCATAATCAGAATGTCCCGCCATTCCAGCCGAACATCGCCCGCTCGGGTGCCGCAAATTCAATATAAACCCGCTCTTTTGCAATACCCAACTTCTCATCCAGCAAGGCGCAGATGGCAGCCGACAAGCCGGCCGTCTGCGCTGTCGTCAGGCCCAGGCTTTTCAGTTGCACAAAGGCTACGGGTGCATCGGAGCCGGCAAACAGCATCGGCTGTTCATCGGCCAGCGCCACCATGACATAACGTTCTGGCTTGCCCAGTGCTTCGGCAGCCAGCGTCGAACAGCGCTGCAAAAAAGCATCTTTATCCTCGACACGAATATTGGTCTGCACATGCAGGTACGGCATTATTCATCCTCCTGTTTTGCCCGCGCCTCACGCAAACGACGGGCCAGTTCTTCGCGCTCGCGGTTTTTCTCGATACGCATGCGTTTGGTCGCATAAAATGCAGCCCACCAGCAAAGAATACCCAGCACCAGCATAATCAGCCATAAGCCCCAATCGTCCATCAGGATACCTCCGTTGCTGCGGACCCGGCCGCATGTTGTGCCTGCTGTGCGCGTGCAGCACGACGTTGATTCAATGCATTGATCGCTGCCAGAATAAAGCCAAGCGCGATGAAGGCCCCCGGCGGCAAAATAAACATCAGCATGTCCGGATAGCCCTCGCCGAATACATCGAAACCGAACACCTCACCCTGCCCGAGCAATTCCCTGACCGCACCCAGCAGTACCAGGGCAAAGGTGAAGCCGGCGCCAACGGCCAGCGCATCAATGCAGGAATCCAGTGGCGAATTCTTGCTGGCAAACGCTTCCGCGCGCCCCATGATGGCGCAATTGACAACAATCAGCGGAATAAACAGGCCCAGCACCAGATACATCTGATGCATCCAGGCATTCATCAGCATATCCACCACCGTCACAAACGCGGCAATAATGGTGATATAGGCCGGAATGCGCACATGCGCCGGAATCACGCCGCGCACCAGTGATACCACCAGATTGGAGCCCAGCAGCACCAGCAGCGTTGCCGCCCCCATCCAGAAGCCGTTTTCAGCCGATGTCGTCACGCCGAGCAGCGGACACATGCCCAGCAATTGCACGAAAATCGTGTTATTGTTCCAAAAGCCATCTGCAACAATGTCCGATCGATTCATGGCTTGTGCTCCTCATCAGCTATCGGCTGCCGACGCATATCGGCCAGCAAACGCTCGCGATTATCCGCAAAAAACGTTAAACCGGCATGAACAGCCTTGACCACGGCGCGTGGCGTAATCGTGGCACCGGTAAACTGATCGAAATCGCCGCCATCTTTCTTTACCGCCCATTTCGTATGCTGCAGGTCCTTGCCGGCAAAGGCATCGATCCATGTCTGGTTAAGCACAATCCCGTCGCCAAGTCCCGGCGTTTCGCGATGATCGGTCACACGCACCGCATGCAGCACACTGTCCGGCTCCACGGCCATGAGAATCCGGATCGAGCCGGAATAGCCATCCGGTGCAATTTCTTCCCAAGCAAGCGCCAGCACGCGTCCATGACGGTCCCTAGCCGGATAGACCTTCAGGTCCGCCCCGTCCCGCTGCACAATAATCATATCCTGCTGCGGGTCATTCGCATGCTCCGGCAGCACCTGCATCAGCGCCTGATGCAATGCCTTGCGTTGTGCCTCAGCAATCGGTGCACGGGTAAACATATCCGTTGTCGCCAGCAATGCTGTCGCCAGCACAGCTACAGCGAACAGTGCCAGCACCATATGCCGTTGTTCCCGGTCCAGCATCATTCGTCCGCCCCATGGCCATAAATGCGCGGCCGGCAATAGTGATCGATCAGCGGCACGGCGCAGTTCATCAGCACGACGGCAAACATTGCACCTTCCGGATAACCGCCGAACGAACGGATACACCAGGTTAACACGCCGCAACCGATACCGAACACGATCTGCCCGGCAGGTGTTACCGGCGAAGACACCGGGTCGGTAGCCATAAAAAACGCGCACAAAATCAAACCACCGGCCAACAAATGAAACATCGGCGGTGCAAAATGATTCGGATCAAACGTATTGAACACAGCCGCCAGCAGCAGCACCGTGACCAGATAAGCGAACGGGATATGCCAGGTAATCGTATGCCGGGCCAGCAGATAAATGCCGCCGATCAACAGGGCCAGTGCACTGGTTTCACCCAGGCTTCCCGCCTCGCTGCCGAGAAAGGCATCCAGATAGCTATACTGATAGGCCGCCAGCGCCTCCTGTACGCCGATGCCACGCGTCCATTCCGTTTTCACATGCCCAAGCGGACTGGCCATCGTCACCGCATCCAGCGTCAGACCAAGCGCCTGCGGACCATGCAGGAAAAATGCCAGACACAGCTGAAAATCGTACAGGTCCAGCGATACCGAAGACGCACTCATCGGCACCAGCCAGGCGGTCATATTTAACGGAAAGGAAATCAACAGGATCACCCGTGCGGACAGCGCCGGATTAAACAGATTATAACCAAGGCCACCATACACCTGTTTGCCCAGTACAATGGCAAATACACTGCCCAGCACAACCATCCACCACGGCAGGGCTGCGGGCAACGTCAGTGCCAGCAACAGGCCGGTCAGCGCAGCGGAACCGTCGAATACCGCGGCCCTACTGCGCCCCATCCAGCGCAAACATAAGGCCTCGGTCAACATACAACTGAACACGGCTGTCGATATCGATAAAAAGGCCAGCCAGCCGAACAGGTACACAGCCGCCACCGTGGCTGGCAGCAGCGCCAGAATCACCGTCAGCATGGTCAGGCGAATGGAATCGCCGTTATGAATATGCGGCGAGCTGATGATCGGCATCAGGATGCCTCCTTGTCGGCCGAATCATTGCCAGAAGATTCGGCTGGCGCATGCGTCTTGCGCACACGCGAACGTCGCGCTGCCTTAGCCTGTTTTTCGCGTTCCAGCCGCTGCTCGCGGGCTTCCGAACGCAGCCTCGATTCATCGGCAAAGGCTTCGGAACGCCGGATCTGCGCCAACTGTCCCTTGCCATAACGAAAATAATGTACCAGCGGAATCGTCGATGGACAGACATAGGAACAGCAACCGCACTCGATGCAATCGAACAACTGATACTGTTCGGCCCGCGCGAATTCGTCATTGCGGCAATGATCCGCCAGCAGATTGGGCACCAGCATCGCCGGGCAAACCTCGCTGCAATGACCGCAGCGGATACATGGTTGCTCACTGGTCTGCATGCTACTCATCTGCTGCTCAGGGATAGCAAGCAGGCCATTGGTCGCTTTCACTACCGGCACATCGATATTGCGCAACCGTTCACCCATCATCGGGCCACCATGAATGATCTGAATATTACGCAGATCTTCCAGGCCTCGCTCGGCCAGCACGAAACGCGTCGGTGTACCGAAACGCACACGCAGATTACCCGGCCTGGGCACAGCTTCGCCGGATACAGTGACCACGCGCTCGGTCAGTGCCCTGCCATGGCGAACGGCATGATAAACTGCCTGCACTGTTGTCACATTCTGGCACAACACGCCAATATGCACCGGGAGCTTTCCGGCCGGTACTTCCCTGCCGGTCACGGCCTGAATCAGTTGTTTTTCACTGCCTTGTGGATAACGCGTCGGCAAAACAGTAACCCGCACGCCATCGATATTCGCAGCCACAACAGCCTTGCGCATTGTTTCCACAGCATCCGGTTTGTTATCCTCGATGGCAATGACCGCCTCCCGGGCACCAACCATATACCGAACAATGGCCAGCCCTGCCACAATTTCGTCGGCATGCTCGAGCATCATGCGATGGTCGGTGGTCAGATAGGGTTCACATTCGATGCCGTTAAGAATCACCATTTCCACCGCATTGCGCTGGTCGCGAACCAGTTTGATGAATGTTGGAAACACGGCGCCGCCCAACCCCACCAGACCGCACATGCGAATCCGTTCACGCAATTCTCCCGGATCGCGCTCCGCCCAGTCCGACCAGGGCTCCAGTGTTTCGCTGGCATCATCGCCATCCGGCTCGATAAAGATACACGGCAAACCCATACCGGACGGATGGGCAATTCTGTGTTCCTCAATTTTGACCACTTTACCCGAAGCCGAAGCATGCACGGGTGCCGCCACATAGCCTTCTGCGCGGGCAATTTTCTGCCCGCGCTTCACATAATCGCCGACATGCACCAGCGGCATACAGGCTTCGCCGATATGCTGCTTCATCGGCAGGATCAGTATCGGCGACAAGGCACAGTCCTCAATGGCCATAGACCCGGTCAGCTTGCGCTGATCCAGTTCAACACCACCATGAAAACCGAACGGCATCATGCCCAGTTTGCGAGACAACTTCTTAAGCAGCGCTGGCATGCTGACTCCTTCTTTCCTGCCCCAGCCTGGCCCGACTGGTATCCGGCAACGGCCATGCCCAATGCTCAATCAGTTCCGGTTTCAGCAACATATCGATACAGTCCACGGGGCAAGGCTCGACACACAATGTGCAACCAGTGCAATGATCGACAATGACCGTATGATATTGCTTGGGAGCACCGACAATCGCATCCACCGGACAGGCCTTGATACACAGCGTGCAGCCGATGCATTCATCCTCGCGAATAAATGCCAGCATCGGTGCGGCGGCCTCTTCTTCCAGCGATTTGGGCTCCATGCCCATGAGATCGGCGATTTGCAGCATCGTCCGTTCACCGCCCGGCACACAATGATTCACTTCCGCCTCGCCGGCGGCCACGGCCTCGGCATAGGGCTTGCAGCCCGGATAACCACACTGACCGCACTGCGTCTGTGGCAGCAGTGCGTCGATCTTTTCCACCATCGGGTCGCCTTCCACGCGAAAGACCTTCTGGGCAATGGCCAATACCACGCCGGCCATCAATGCAAATGCCCCCAGGCTCAATACTGCGGCAATAAACTGCGTCATCGGCTGCTAGATCTTGACCAGACCGGAAAAGCCCATGAACGCCAGCGACATCATACCAGCCGTGATCAATGCCACCGGCGAGCCTTTGAATACCGCCGGCACCGGCGCATAATCGATGCGTTCGCGCAAACCCGAAAACAATACCAGCACCAGCGCAAAACCCAGCGCTGCGCCAAAGCCATACAGAACAGAACTGACAAAGCCCTGCTCCTGCTGAACATTCAACAACGCCACGCCCAGCACGGCGCAATTGGTCGTAATCAGCGGCAGAAAGATCCCCAGCGCCTGATACAGCACGGGACTGCTCTTGTGAATCATCATCTCAATGAACTGCACCAGCGAGGCGATGATCAGAATGAAGAAAATCGTCTGCAGATACAACAGATCGAGCGGCACAAGAATATAGGTCTGCACCAGCCAGGAGGCCGTCGAAGCCAGTGTCATGACAAACATGACTGCAAACGACATGCCGATCGCCGTCTCCAGCTTGCCGGATACGCCGAGGAACGGACAGATGCCGAGAAACTTGGTCAACACATAATTGTTCACCAGTACGGCAGATACGAGAATCAGGGCAAATTCAGCCATAGCGCGCAAGTATAGGGCCTGGCAGGCCGCCCGTACACCAATGATGACCACACTTTGACACGGGTGAATTCATGCCGCATGGAATTGTTGACAGTTTTAGTCGGGATTATAAAGATCGCCCTCCCGCTGGAGGTAGCATGGTTTCACAGGACGACATCAAACAGGCGCTGTCACACATCATCGATCCCGATTTCGGCAAGGACATTGTCAGCCTTGGTTTTGTCAAACAGATCGACATTCAGGGTGATCGGGTTGCCGTGACCATCGAACTGACTACGCCAGCCTGTCCGATCAAGGAAGAATTCCGCCGTCAGGCAGAACAGGCCATCCTGACACTGTATGGCATTCGCCAGGTTGATGTCACCATGACCTCGCGCGTCAGCGGCCAACCGCAGGTCACAGCCCACATCCCCGGTGTAGCCAATATCATCGCGGTGGCCTCCGGCAAAGGTGGCGTCGGCAAATCGACAACGGCCGTCAACCTGGCCGTCGCCATGGCCCAGACCGGCGCCCGCGTCGGCCTGCTCGACGCCGACATTTACGGTCCGTCGATTCCGCGCATGATGAATCTGGCCGGCTTGAAACCGCAGGTTCACGAGCGAACCCTGCAACCACTGGAAAATTACGGCGTCAAAACCATTTCCATCGGTTATATGATCGATGAGGATCAGGCCACCATCTGGCGTGGACCGATGGTGTCGGGCGCGGTCATGCAATTACTCAACGATGTGGCCTGGGGCGAACTCGACTACCTGTTCATCGACCTGCCACCGGGCACCGGTGATATCCACCTGACGCTGGCCCAGAAAGTGCCGATGACCGGCGCTGTTGTCGTCACAACCCCGCAGGACATCGCCCTGCTGGATGCGCGCAAGGGCATTGCCATGTTCGACAAGGTGAATATCCCGACCCTCGGTCTTGTCGAGAACATGAGCGTGTTCGTCTGTCCGCATTGCGGCGGGGCTTCCCATATCTTCGCTGAAGGTGGCGCCGATAAACTGGCCGGGCAACAGCATGTCCCCGTGCTTGCGCATATCCCGCTGGATATTCGCACCCGTCAGAACTCCGATGCCGGCACGCCGATCGTGGCTGCACATCCCGACAGCAGTCAGGCAAAAGCATACCACGAACTGGTTGGCAAGGTCGCGCAACGCATCAGCGTGTTAAACGCCAGAAAGATCGATATTCCGGTGGTTGTAAAGAATTAGGGCCTGGTCCCGCGCACCAGATCAGATCGTATTTTCCGGCAGCCATGCCAGACCATCATCGCCATGGCTCAGGCGCCCCAGATCAGCTGCATGCATGCGCAAACGGATATGCAACCGTCCTTGTTCGTCAACCGATGAGCCCAGCACAGTGCCATGCTCATGGCAATATGCCAGCGTGCGCCCGTCAGCCAGTGCCAGAAGCAGTTCGGTTTCCTGCATATCCGCCACCAGCCAGTCGCTCAGCAACTGTTTTAATGCATCAATGCCCTGCCCCGTCAGTGCGGACAGTGCAATGCGGCTGCCGGTCAGTATTTCCCCGCGATGCGTTTTCAAACCGGGCACCAGATCGGCCTTGTTCAATACATCCACCACCGGCGGTGCATCATCGCCATCCAGCCCCAGCTGACGCAGGGTGTCCCGAACCACCTCGGCCTGTTCCATGCGCATCGGATCGGCGGCATCATGCACATGCAGAATCAGATCCGCCTCAGTCACTTCCTCCAGTGTAGCCTTGAATGCCTCGACCAGTTCATGCGGCAGCTCCTGCACAAAGCCCACGGTATCGGCCAGCATCAGACGCTGTCCATCATCCAGTTCCACCATGCGCAAGGTCGGATCGAGCGTGGCAAACAACTGATCGGCAGCATACACCTGCGCCTCAGTCAGGCGATTAAACAGCGTGGATTTGCCGGCATTGGTATAGCCGACAAGCGCAACCGTCGGAATCGCCTTGCGACGCCGGCCAGCACGCTGTGTGGAACGCATGCGGCTGACTTTTTTCAGATCCTGCTCCAGCGACCGGATACGACCGCGAATCATGCGCCGATCCAGTTCGATCTGGCGTTCGCCCGGCCCCCCCATGAAACCGAAACCACCGCGCTGTCGTTCAAGGTGTGTCCAGCTGCGCACCAGGCGTCCCAGCTGATAGTTCAGACTGGCCAGTTCCACCTGCAAAACGCCTTCCCGGGTACGTGCCCGGGCGGCAAAAATCTCCAGAATCAGCCCCGTACGATCCACAACCTTGGCATTCAATGCCTTTTCCAGATTACGCTGCTGTACCGGTGTCAGCGGATGATCGATGAATGCCACCGTGGCTTCATGTGCTTCCAGCATGGCCCGCATCTGTTCGATCTGACCACTGCCGAACAGGGTGCCAGCCAATGACCGGCGTAGCGGAATACGCAATGAGGCAGCCAGTTCACAGTGGCTGGCCATAACCAACCGGTCGAACTCCTCAGCCCGCGACACCCATGCGTAATCGCTCTTGCGTGCACTGGCCAGTTCCGGATGCACGCTGATGACAATATCCGGCTCTTGCGAGACATCCCAGCCACCGCTCATCGTTGCCATGTCCTGATCAGCACAGGCGTTAGTTCCTCTGCCGAACCGAATACGGCATCCCGCACCTGATGGGCAAACCAGGTATGCTGCCGTTTGGCATAGCGCCGCGTAGCCGTAATGCCATCACGCACGGCCTGCTCCAGCGTACAATCGCCAGCCAGATGATCGAGCAACTGACGATAGCCGACCGCGCGCATGGCCGGATGTGTATCCGGTAACTGTTGTGCTGCCAGCCAGCGCACTTCGTCCAGCCAGCCGGCATCCATCATGGCCATAAACCGCTGCTGCAAACGTTGTCGCAAACATGCTCGTTCCATCTGCAACACAAACACGGGACAATGAACAGGCACATGTGGCGCCGCCTGTTGCTGCCAGGCACTTAACGGTGTGCCCGTGGATTCAAATACGCCCAGCGCACGCATGATACGCTGGGTATCCGTTTCATGCAGCCGCTCCGCCAGCGTCGGGTCGCAGCGTTTGAGACGCTGATATAACCAAGGTGTACCATGTTCGCGTTGCCAGTGTTCAAGCTGCCGGCGAACACCCGCATCTTCCCGAGGAATTTCGGCAAAGCCTTCAAGCAATGCCCTCAGATAAAATCCGCTGCCACCGACGATCAGCGGCGTAATACCACGCGCGTTCTCCTGCCGGATGAACGCCGCAGCTTCGCATGCCCAGCGCGCAGCCGAAAACACATCCGGCAGGCAGCAGCAATCCACCAGTGCATGCCGTACCTGCTGTCGCTCCCGCGCTGTCGGCTTGGCTGAACCGATATCCAGCCCCTGATAGACCTGCATGGAGTCGCAACACACGATACTTACGCCGTACTGCACACACAGACGCATGGCCAACGCCGACTTGCCGGTGCCGGTCGCGCCCATAAGCGCCACAGCGGACAAGGGCTGATCGTTCATGCAGATTCCTGGTCGGCCAGCAATGGTTCCACCTGCGTATCCAGCACCGGCTCAGACCGGGCTGGCGGCACAATAAAGCGAATCGCAATCATCCATAGCGGGCTGAGCATCAGGCTCATGGCAATAATAATCATTGCCATCTGGTGTCCTTCCTCACTGAGCAGGCCAATACTGAAACCGAGCGAGGCGAGCAAAAAGGACAATTCTCCGATCTGGCTGAGCAGACCGCCGGTCAGTAGTGCCATGCGCCAGCTTTCACCCAGCATGCGCAGCACCAGCGTATTGATGCCTGAATTGAGTACAAATACGGCCAGCGTCGCCATAATGACAACCACGATATGCGCCATGACAAACTGCAGATCGACGAGCAAGCCGACAGACATAAAAAAAACAGCCACGAAAATGACATAGAGGGAGCGTAGATGATCCTCCACCCATTCATGTTCTTCGGTGGCATGCAATACCATGCCTGCCAGAAAGGCACCGAACGGAGCCGACAGGCCCATCCAGGCTGTCAGCGCTGCGGATGAAAAACAAACCAGCAAGCCGAGCAGAACCTGTTTGTCTGTTGACGTCTTCAATTGCTCCGGCAAATGCCAGCGCGAACCGCGCATCAGCCAGATGGCCAGAGCCACCAGCAACCCGCCTCCGATCAGCTGAACGGACAACTGCACCGGAGATACCTCGTCACCGCCGAGCAGGCCGATAATGATCATAATTGGTACAATGGCCATGTCCTGCACCAGCAATATGCCCAGTGCATTCTGGCCGAACGGCGAATTCAGTTCGTTGGCTTCCTTCAGCATGGTCAGCACCACAGCTGTTGAACTCATGCTGATGATAAAGCCGAACAACAGCCCTGCTTTCCATGACATCCCCGCCAGTGGTACCATCATAGAACAGATCAGCACACTGAGCAGCATCTGGGCTGCCGTGCCGAAAACGGCCACGCGCCAGCCCCTGATCAGACGCGGCAGCGATACCTCCATGCCGATAAAAAACAACAGCATGATCACACCGATTTCACCGATATGACGAAACAGCTCGTCATTCTCCACCAGCTTCAGGCCGGAAGGTCCAATGGCCAGACCGGTCAGAATATAGGCAAGCGCCGCAGGCATGCCGAAATACTTGAGAACATAGGCCATCGATAATGCACAGCCGACGATGACCACGATAATGAACAGAACCGAATTTAATTCCACGGCGCAAGGCTACCGTCCAACGCTGTTACGCGCACCTACTCCTTGCGCCCGAACAGACGATCCAGTTCATGCAGTGACAGACGCACATACGTCGGACGCCCGTGATTGCACTGGGCGATGTTCGGCGTCTGTTCCATATCCCTGAGCAGGCGCTGCTGCTCCTCCGGTGACAATTGCCGGCCGGACTTGATCGAACCCTTGCAGGCACGGTTGCCCAGCCAGCGCTCGACAATGCGTGCCATGCCGGTTGCACCAGCCTCGGCCTCACTGCCGATGAGCATACAGGTATCGATCAGTTCTGCAGCCAGTTGCCGCGGATTTTCACTGGCCAGCAGGGCCGGCACGCTGCGGATCATGAAGCATTCCTCGCCCGCCGCTTCCAGTTCAATGCCGAAGGCCGCCAGTTCCTGCGCATGTGCGTGCAGCCATGCCGCAACCGCAGGCGTGACCTGCAGCATTTCCGGCGTCAGCAATGGCTGTGCCACAATGCCCGTTTCACCAAGCTGGCGCTTCAGTGCCTCATAGGTCATGCGCTCATGTGCCGCATGCTGATCAACAAGCACAATACCATCGTCAGTCTGCGCCAGGATATAGCAGCGATGAATCTGTGCCAGCGGCTGCCCCAGATCGGGCGCCTGCTCCGCCTGCCCGGCATAGCTGGTCGCCACAGGCTCCGCGGCCTGCGTGGCGGAAAACAGCAGACGCTGAATATCTGGCGATTCAGCGGCAGCCGGCCGCTGCCGCTGAAATGTCGCCGATGTGGCAAAGTGTGGCGCATTGCTGTGGCCTTTTTCCTGCCATTGCACATCGCGGCGCATGGCCTGCAAAGCCTGCTGCGTCGGTTGCGATGAAACCTGACGTCCCATGCGTTCAATGGCCGCGCGCACACAGGCCACGATGGCCGCACGTACGTTCTGCGGCGATTTGAAACGCACTTCGCGTTTACCCGGATGCACATTGACATCGACCAGCACCGGATCCATATCCAGGCACACGACAGCCACGGGATAACGGTCATGAAACAGCACATCGCGGTAACCGGCACGCAATGCCGCCAGCAACGCGCGGTCACGAATGACGCGTCCATTGAGAATCAGCATGATTTTGCCACTATCGCGATGGTGGAATGTCGGCAGGCCCAGCCATGCATGCACGATGATGCCCTCGTAATCAATCTGTTGCTCGATACTGTTGGCGGCGAAGGTATCACCCATAATCGCCTGCACGCGTTGGCTTTCGCTTTGGACCGGATAATCGAAACGCTTGCGCCGGTCGATAAACAGCGCCATCGAGGTCGACGGGTTGGCCAATGCCAGCATGCGCATCGTTTCCACAATGGCCGCTTCCTCAGTACGGTCGGTGCGCATGAAATTCAGTCGCGCCGGAGTATTGAGAAATAGATCCTGCACAATGATACGTGTACCGCGCCGCGGACTCGCCGGTCGCACGACAGCTGCTGCACCGCCCTCGACGATAACTTCCACGCCCTCGCTACTGTCGGCCAGCGCCGTATGCATGCGAAAACGTGATACCGATGCAATCGATGGCAGGGCCTCGCCACGAAAGCCATGACTGGCGATGCAGGCCAGATCCTCGCTCGTTTCAATCTTACTCGTGGCATGACGCTGCAAGGCCAGTTCGGCATCCTCGGCCGACATGCCGCAACCGTTATCTTCCACCTCAATGCGTTTCTTTCCGCCCTTTTCGACATGCACGACGATACGATCCGCGCCTGCATCCAGGCTGTTCTCCACCAGTTCCTTGATAGCCGATGCCGGCCGCTCCACGACCTCGCCGGCGGCAATCTGGTTGGCCACCCTGGCGGGCAGCACATGAATCAGCGCCATATTCCTTAGCTCCGGCGCGTCACGGTGATCTGTTTGGGAACCGGCAGCGAAAGCCCCGTAGAATTGCGCATCAGCATCTGCTTGATGGCACCGCTGTTGCCCACAGCGCGCATACCGATGCCACGCAACACATGCAGGCCAGGCACATCGGCCGTGAACAGGCGATGAAAGGTTTCCATGCCCCCCATAACGGACAATACATCAGGAAGACGCTGCTTCATATAGCGTTTAAGTACGGGCATATCGCCCCAATCCTCGTCAAAACGCTGCGCATCGACAATCTCCTGCGCCAGCACCATGGCGTCACGAATACCAAGGTTCACGCCCAGGCCTGCCAGTGGATGCACGGTATGCGCCGCATCGCCGATCAGGGCCAGGCGCGGTCGCACCAGATGCCGCGCAAGTTGCGCCTTTAGCGGAAAGGCCGCGCGTTCGCCCACCTCGACGATTTCGCCCAGCAGCGGACCAAAGGCATCGTTCAATGCCGTCAGGAATGACGCATCATCCATGGCCATAAGTGCATCGGCCTGCTCGTTCATATTACTCCACACAATGGAACACAAACCATCCGTCATCGGCAGCATGGCCAAAGGCCCATGCGGCAGAAAACGCTGATACGCAATATTCCGGTGCGACAACTGCGGTCGCACGGTGGCGACAATGCCCTTCTGCGCATAATCACGCTGAAAACAATTGATATCGGCCTGCTCTCGCAGCCAGGAACGTCCGCCATCCGCGCCGACAATCAACGGCGTGGCGATATGGCGTCCGTCTTTCAGGCGCACGTGCACGGCATCCGCGCCGAACGACACACTGTCGATTTCAGCCGGACACCAGAGCTCCACGTTATCACCATCATGCAAGCTGTACTGCAGGGCAGCCTGCAATCTGGAATTTTCCACCAGATAACCCAGCGCCGGCTGGTCGATTTCATCGGCATCGAAGCGAATGCCACCGGCATGCTGATCATCCCAGATACGCATCTGCTGCAGCGGCGCTGCATGGGCTTCAAGATGCGTCCAGGCGCCCAGCCCCTGCAGAATCTGCACATTGCCGTAGACAATGGCCGATACACGGCAATCACGCTCCAGCGAATAACGTACCACGGGCTCACTGCGCTCGATAACAATAAGCCGCAGGCCACTATGTTTCAGCGCGCTGGCCAGCGTAAGCCCAACCATACCGCCACCAACAATGACAACATCCGCCTGATCATGCCATTCAGCCATGCTTCTCTCCCTGTAACTGTTGCATACCGGCGGCATGATCGAGCAACATATCGCGCAGCGCAGGCCAGCGCTGCATGACATTCAGTCCCTGCCCGCGAATCTGGCGAGCCCCCGGCACGCCGATGCCGAATACATCCACCATGCTTTCGGTAAAACCCGCCACAGCCGCCACATCCAGCCTGCGCCCTTCGGCATAAGCCTGCAATACGATCGGCTGGCCCGCATCGCGATGCCCAAGCTCGCCACGCAGGGCATCCGTCAACACACGCACATCACGCAGGCCGAGGTTCATGCCCTGCCCTGCCACCGGATGTACGGTGTGCGCCGCATTGCCGATCAAAGCCACACGCGGCGCCGTATAAGCACGCGCAAGGCTTAATTCCAGCGGAAAACAGGCTCTGGACGATGTTGCTTCCACAATGCCTGTCTGCCGCAACACCTCTGCTCCTGTTGCCCTATTCAGTGCATGGATAAAGCCTTCGTCATCCATGCGCAAAAGCTGTGATGCTTCCGCCGGTCGCATGGCCCAGACAATGGAATAGCGCCCGTCCGCCAGCGGCAAAAATGCCAGCGGCCCTGCCTTGCGGAAACATTCAAAGGCTGTTTCCTGATGAGCCTGTTCACAACGAACACTGGCGACAATGCCGAAACGGTTGTAATCCCAGCCCGCCACACCGATACCAGCCAGTCGCCGTACCTGACTGTTGGTGCCATCGGCACCAACAAGCAATCGCGCCGTCATGGTTTGCGCCGCCTCGCCATTGATCGACAGCGAAACTGTCACCTGTTCCTCATCTGCCTGAAACGACAACAGGTGCGTCTGCAAAAACACACTCACCCGCGCCTCGGCCAGTTTGCGATAGACAGGCTCCAGCATCGGCCCCATCTCCAATACATAACCAAGTGCATCCAGGGACATATCATGCGCATCAGCTGCATCCATTTCGACATGCTGTGCGCTGTTACCTTCCACAACGGTAATGTGCCGAATCAGACCAACACCCTGCGCCGCCATATCTTCCCACAGGCCAAGCTGCTGCAAATGGCAACGCGAACCGTAGTTCAGCGCGATAACGCGTTCGGGATCGGAGGAGGAAAAACAGGGCCTGCGCAATTCCACCATGGCCACCCGATAATCGAGCGCAGCCAGTTCCAGCGCCATGGTTGTGCCGATGGCTCCGCCACCGATAATGATGATATCAAAATCCGCCAAACCTTCCGTCCCCATATCGCTGCAACCTCTTTGCTTTGACCTGGCCTTGCAACCGATGCTCAATCTTGACAGCATGACATGGAATGACAATGCTTCGCGCCACCTTTTTCGCAGCAATGCATGACACATGCCGGGATGGTGAAATTGGTAGACACGCCAGACTCAAAATCTGGTTCTCGCAAGAGAGTGCCGGTTCGACTCCGGCTCCCGGTACCATTTATTTCCAGTACTTACATCTGCCACCTCATGCTATACATGAGGTTCTCCCGTCCGACATCAACCGCCGGCCCCCTTTTCTCAGAACGATTACCTGCCTTGGATATGAAACATGTCATATCCCTTCGTCGATTAAGCCTCGAACTTGCTATCCAGCTCCTTCGTCAGCTCGCGCAAGGGCTGCGCAATGATAACCGGATAGGGTTCATCCGCTCGTTCAAGCTGACGCAAATACTGCGGCAAGGCGGCAAGCTGTTCTTGCGCATGGGCACGAATCGCTTTCAGTGATGGCAAATCCTTTGCCAGTTCCCCGCGCCGCATGAGCGGCTGCAATAACGGCTCCCCCGTACAAGCCTCATTCTCTAGTGTCAGCGTATCGCGAACCATGATTCCCTGCCGATATTGCCGGTACCCCTGCTTGCGGCCCGGCCAGGTCGCCTTGCCTTCAGACACCTTGCGCCGGGCGATGCCGGCATATTCCTGCAGCTTGTAGGCGCAGTCCAGATAGGGGGCATCGCTCGACGTATTCATGCGCGTGCCGATGCCAAAACCATCAATCGGCGCATCCGCCGCACACAAGCCCTGCAGACGATATTCGTCCAGATTGCCGCTGGCCATGATACGCACCTCGCGCAATCCACCCTCATCGAGAATGCGCCGCACCCCTCGCGCATGCATGGCCAGGTCACCGGAATCAATACGCACACCGTCAATGGCAATGCCTTCGTCAGCAAGCTGTGGTGCGATATCAACCACCTTGTGCGCTGCTGCCTCCGTGTCGTAGGTGTCGATCAGCAGCACCACGCGGCCGGGATGACTGCGCGCATAATGAATAAACGCCTCTTTCTCGCTGCCATGTGCCTGCACATAGGCATGGGCCATGGTGCCGAATACCGGGATATCGAAAGTGCGCGCGGCCAGCACGTTGGAGGAACCATCCAGCCCTGCAATGAAGCCAGCGCGCGCCGCCATGAGCCCGGCATCCGCCTCATGCGTGCGCCTGAGCCCGAAATCCACAAGCTGTTTGTCCGGTGCCGCAAGCACCATGCGCACCGCCTTGGAAGCGATCAGAATCTGGAAATGCAGGATATTGATGATGCGCGTTTCCACCAGTTGCGCCAGTGGCAACGGAGCTGTGATACGCAATACCGGTTCATCAGGAAAAAAGATCGTACCTTCCGGCATCGCCCATACATCACCTTCAAAATGCAGTCGCGCAAGATAATCGAGCATATCACTGCTGCAATGGACATGCGATTGCAGCCATGCCAGCTCATCCTCATCGAAACGCAGTCCCTGCAAAAATGACACCACCTGCTCAATACCCGCGCACAGCAAGAAGTTGCGCCCCTTTGGCAGGCGACGCACGAAGAACTCGAACACGGCCGTGTCATGCATGCCATGATCCAAATAACTTTTCAGCATCGTCAGTTCATACAGATCGGTCAACAGCGCATCGTTGCGGTTCATGCCAGTAACTCCTGTTGCATAATGACCGCACCCCGTTGCTGCATGTCGTGCAATGCCTGGGCGCCATCCTGCGCGGATACCGCGCGTACGCCATCGCCCAGTAATACCACCGCATAACCCAGTTCCAGCGCATCGAGAACGCTGGCGAGCACGCAGTATTCCGTAGCCACGCCAGCGACAAACAGACAATGCACACCCTGCGCCTGCAATTGCATATGCAATGCCGTGGCTTCGAAGGCGGAATAACCAGACAAGGCGCGCTGCTTGCCCTTGTTGATGGTGTGCACGTCCTGCGGCAGCTCAAGTCCTTCAGCAAAACGGGCACCGTCGCTGTCGGCCACGCAATGCACCGGCCACGAACCACCTTCAGTCACAAACGAGCTGTGATCGTCAGGATGCCAGTCACGCGTAGCAAAAATCGGCAGCCCCTTGCCTTCAAAGCGCCGCATACAGGCATTGATGACCGACAGCAATGCATCTGCCCCTGCCACCGGCAATGCGCCACCGGGCATGAAATCGCGCTGCATATCAATGATCAGCAGGGCATCGCCTGTGCCGACCTCAATCCGTTCCATCGTCGTCATGGCCTGCTCCTCTGCTACTATTGTATCACGAAATCGCCGCGACTCAGTCTTCTTCCTTCTCCCGTTTCAGATAATCACGCAGGGCATAAAGATTATCGAGCAACCAGCCACCCTTCTGACGCTGGGTCAGCTTGCGCAATTCGTTGGCCGCCCGTTCATGACTGATACGTTCGGCGACCAGATCCCGGTAAATACGATTGGCCGTTTTGCGCCGGCTGACGGCATCGCCGGCATCAACAAAGGCCTCTATACCGTCAATGAAACGCTCCAGCAGGCCGCGGTGATGCTCATGCTGCAATTGCAGGCGCACCTCTTTCATGGCCGTATCCAGTGCGGTCAGAATCACATTCAGTTCCGCCTGGAAACGCTGGCGCGAGCCCAGTTTGGAATGGCGCACTTCTTCGATGCTTTGACGCACCCACTTCTCGCTGAGCTGACCGTAATTCTGGAACGAGGTCAATTCATTGAGACCGGAACCGACAATATACGGGTCTTCATCCTTCAGCTTCTCGCAAGCCTGATAACAGCGCTCCCAGTCCTGCCAGCGGTAAACGAAATCCAGCCCCGTGCCCTTGATATTCTGCATGCCCATCAGGCGATGCATGAAACCGGGCGGCGTGGCTTCAACGATATGGTGAATGATTTGCTCACCTGTCGCATGCGCATCCTCAATGACAATAAGCCTGGCGTTAAACCAGCCTTCGAGCAGCCGGCGATATTCTTCATCCAGTTGGGCATGTGCATCCACACCCTGGTGCTGAATGCGCTGCGCAAATGCCATATAGGCATGATATTGCTGCAGCATGGGTTCATAATGCCGTATCACGGTTGCAACCGATGCGGCATCCATCCCGTCCAGTGAGGTCTTAAGGCGTTCGACATCATGCCAGCATGACATCGGAACATCGATATCCCCATTCAATGCCTGCAGCATGATCCGCAGCGCATCCCTGAGTTGCTGTTGATCCACGGCTACGCGCATGCGCACAGCCCCTTTGCGCAGTGTATCCAGTGCATGATTCAGCGTCTTACCGTCCCCTTCGGGGAACAGTGTCAAATGAGCGGCATAATCATTCCAAGCCTGCTGAATATAGCCGGTCAGACCATGCAGATTGGTGCCGATGAGAAAATGCCGGTCCACGCTGATATCGCGTACAATCAGCTCGGCAAACACCCGCGACCGCGATACACGATCAGCACGGTTATTCACCAGCGTGGAAATCCATTCCCCGCTCTGCGGCGGCTGATCAAAGCCCATACGCCGCCAGTTCTGCAGGCAACCATAACGTTCATTGGCCGACATACCATTGACGAATTCCAGTGTCCGCCCCTGCACCGGTGCCGCCGGGAACCGTTTGAGCACACCGATATCCGGCACGATATGATCGGCCATCATTTTCAGGGCACGATCTTCATCCACACCCATTTCCTTGGCCAGTGCCAGCACCAGCGCAATATTGTAAGGATGCTCGGCGTAAGGAAAACGCTGTAGAATATCCTCGGTCAGCAGGCCTGCCTCCAGCCAGCCCACATGCGTCAGCGGTGTGCCATATTCTTTGGTCTTCTCGCGCAGAACGGGCAGCATCTGCTCTTCACTGGTCAACAAGCTGCCATCGCGCGGAATAAAGTCGCACATAACTTCGGGGATATTGATGCCTGCCGGACCCTGCAGGTTTTCATGGTCGGGGAAGGTATTGGTAATCGTTGCAATATCGTCGCGCATCCAGCCATGCTGCAATACACGGACATAATGCGGTGAAAGCCCCATGCATTCCCACAGGAATACATCGGGCTTCATATTCCTGCTCATGCGCAGAAGATCGGCCTGCTCCCAGATGCTGGCCTTGTCATAAGGCCGAAACAGAAACAGCTCGCGCAACTGACGAAAGGCATCGGCATGCAGGAACATCGCTTCGCAACCCGTTGTCTTCGATACCAGTCCGTAACCCAGGCCATTGAACATCGCAGCCTTCAGACGTTCCACCCCTGACTTGCCGCGCGTGCCCCAGCCGCCAATGACCAGCGGAATCGATTGCCGTGCCTTGCGAATGGAACGGCTGATATACAGATGACGCCCGAAAAACAGCACGATGGCAATCGATGTAAACAGCAGCAGATCAAACAATGTGTTTTCATAGGCGGACAGCATGTAGTCGGTGAAGCGCGTCCAGATATCGCTGTCCAGGGGCAACAAGACCGGAAAAAAACGGGTCACAGCCGGATCGGCATGGAACGTACCGATCTCGGGGTAATCATGCGGACTGTGTTCAATCGTGAAACCCAGATCCTCTAACGCCCGTACATAGGCATCGGCCGCAGACTGTTCGTCATGATCCCAGTTGCGCAAACGGGCATAGTGCTCGAAACGCACATTGAGCAACAGCAGCGACCAGTAGCGGCGCAGCAGCGAACGCGGCGGCTTCATCAGCGTCACTCCTTCGCTGGAATAAATACGGATGGGCCGCGCAATCAGACCGTAATTGAGACAGGAAATGACCTCATCAACCAGCGGCAAATAAGGGCGCCAGCCGCCCTCCTCCTCGATCATCAGTGGTTCGCCCGGCACCTTCGTCGGCGTGACCTCGGCCAGAATACTCGAAGGCGCGCGCAAGGTCCCCTTGAAGGAACGGCCGATCAGATGCGGAAATGCCTGCCGCTTGTCCGGTGACGGATGACGCATTTCATAAAGAAAACGCCAGAAACGGAATTCAAACACATGGCCACGCGTAATATGATAACGGAATCTCCCTTCGCGCACATCGAAACCGAAATCCTGCTGGCCGATGACCGATAATACGCGACCCAGCACGGCTTTTTCCGCATCGGACAGGCGGGACCTGGCAAAAGCCTTGCTGAAGCCGGGCCGAACCTTTGTCATCTCTTCGCCTAAACGCAGCAACAAAGCACGTGCCGTCGCATCGCAGCAAACCCAGATGCGCTCCGCACATTGTGCAGCATAGCGCCTGATCGCCACCGCCTCGGCCTGCCGATGCAGCCGGTTCAGTGTAGCAAAGATCTGTTGCTGCCACTGTTTCAGCTCGGAAGCTTCCGTTTGTTCATCGACCAGTCGCTGAAACATGTCCGGTAATACATGCATGCAGACGCGCAAAACATAGGCATTCCGATCCTCATCAAGCACACCCTTCAGCACCTTCAATATCCAGGGGCGCTGTGCAGCGTCAAGTACATCGCGCACTATTCCAAGCACTGCACGCGCGCGTACCTGTGCGGCATCGTCATGCAGGGCCAGTTGCTCAAGACACACCTTGCCGCCCTCCGTCCAGTAGCGGCACAATGCTGCGGCCAGTCCCTGGCGCACATACGGACTGCGATCCTGCACTGCGAGCGACAACAGCGACGCAAATTCCTCCCCTTCCATCAGGTACCTGGCCAACAGGGCGACGGCTGTACGGCGCACGAAGATGTCGTCACCATCCAGAGGTTGCTGCAAACGCTGGCGCAGGGCAATGGCAAATGATTCCATCGACAGGCCCGGCAACAATTCCAGTGCGGCACACTGAATGCCCGTGGCATGACGCGACTCCAGCGCAGAACGATAGATATAGTGCAAGGTCGTATCCGACATACTGTCCTGTCGCAACGATGACGGCATGCCCTGCAGCGCCGTGGTCAGGCAGGCAAAGGCAGCCATGACCACACGCGTATCCCCTTCATAGGCCAGCAGAGGCTGCACCACCTCCTCGATGGCGAAACGACGCCACCATTTGCGGCAGCTATCTTCATTATTCGCTGCCTGCAGGGCAAAGGCCGCCACCGCTCCCAACCGTTGCAATACAAATGTCAGGTGTCGATCCGTTTCCGACAAGCGTTTGCCATAGCGATCCTTCACCGCATCCAGATCGAACCAGCGCGAAAAGGCTTTCTTGTCCTCAATCAGTTCACGCTGACTTGCACCCAGCTCTCCGGCATAGTCCAGGATATAACGCTGCTGCTCTTCCCGCGTCGCACTGCCCGCATAGCGATGCATAAAGGCGGCGTACCGGTGCTGCTGCTGTGCAGCCTGCGAAGCATATTGTTCGATCTGGTGCGACAGAAACGGAATCAGCCCCAGCGCCACACTCAGTGCCGGATTGTCTTCATGAGCATCATGCTCCGCACCCGGAATATCCGGCCAGGCGGCAAACGCGTCCAGCAACTCATCCAGCAGTGGCGCCTCGATGCGTAGAAACCGCGGCAGAATGCCGATTTCAAGCACCTCCCTTACCTGCTGCGTATTCACGGCTGCACTTCGCTAATGGTGTTATTCACCGTTTGTGGAATGCGGCGTTGCCGCAGCGGTAAAAATTCGGGAATATCCAGTTCACCTGGCTGGAAATCGCGGTACATGCGCCCTTCGCCAAAGTGCAAGGTCAGGCCGATCAGCCCCACATTTTCCTTCGGACTGGACAGATAATGACGCCATAGCGCTCCCAGTTCCCAGCGCGTCTGGTTATCCTGCCATATATCCCATAATAGTTCCGCTCTGATACTCTTGGTATTGGCCGCGTGCAGACGATAATCGTCGGCATAATAATGGGTAAACTGATAACCCAGATTCAGTTGCGCATCACCCAGACGCTGATCCCAGCGCAACAGCATGCCCACATGATCACTCTTGAGCAGGTTTTCATTGCTGCGCCAGCCGACTGAAGCACGCAACAGGGTATCCAGCCAGGGTTGATAACCCAGCGTTTCCCATACACCGATACCATAACGATGCACCTGCTTGTAAGGCGTATAGACATCGGTGTCGATACGGCCGATCAGTCCCTGCGGTGGCAGCACCAGTGTTGTGCCATTGCCCAGCAGGCGGGAAATACCGTTCATGCTGACATGCCTGACGAAACCTGTCAGTGAAGGAATATGATACCATTTTGGATTGATATACTCCTTGCGCAAGGCGGTTCCCTGCAGGTATGCAGACCATTCCGTACTGTTCACGCTGGGGCTAAGTGCGGGGTTCAGCCCTGAAAAATGTTCGGCATACAAACTGCCATCAATGCGCAACGTTGCCGGCCACTCGGGGGCATTGAAATAGGCGCGTTCGGTCAGACCGATGACCGTATCGCCATGTTCGCGAACGCGTCCCAGCAAATGGGTGCGGAAATAACGATTATCCGGCTCATCATAAAAGCGATGCCAGACATCCAGCTGGGTAAACTTCGACACCGCTGCAAAACGCAGCCGATCTTCCGATGCGTTCAGACGCCGGTTATAACTGAGACCAAATGACCAGGTGCCATCTTCCTGGTTACCCAGATTAAAGCCGTCTTTCAATGTCACTGTCTCTGTCTGTGCTGTATCAGCCACGCTGACGATGGCATCCGGGACCGGATGCAGGGTCACCATCTCCGCCGTCGGCCGGGATGCCGGCGAATGCGTCGCAGCCCCCCTGGCAACCACTCGCCCGGAAAAACGGTATGCCACCTCAGCCTGTCCCGAGCGTGGCTTGTACACCAGTTTGTGCCAACCTGAACCGATGAGACGATAGCTGACATGACTTTGATCATGTTCACGGCGATCAATGCGCATCCATAGCGGCCCCTTGACATTGAGCACGACCGGTTCATCACGGGTAGCGACATAATACGTCTGTTCATAGGTCATGATGATCGGCTGATGCCTACCGGCACGCGCTTCCGACACACGCATGCGCAAAAACTGGTCGGCAATCGGATTTTTGATGGCCACGATAATCGCATGACGTCCTTCAGGCACATCAAGCGCAATCGTCCGTTTGGGATGATCGGGCGGAAGCTGCACCACATGCTTCCGGTCCGCATCCAGCTGATAGAGTACCTGCATAGGCAACGGATCGGAGAACGGTACGCCCTGCGCCGTTAACGCCAGATAAATACGCGACGGCTGCACATTATTGAGCACAATGCGAAAACGCCGGAAACCGGGGATCACCTGCTCATCCGCCTGCAGCGGTGGCAACAATGCCTTGCGCACGCGCTGGCGAATGCTTTCCGGCTGCCAGCCCTGCCGTGTGACCACCTGCATACCCGCACTGTTTTCCATCATTTTCTGTGATGCCCAGATGCTGTCGGCCGTGAGCCTGGCATGCAGCGTACTCAGGCCGGGAACCATCGGATGGGCGGCAAACAGTGCCTCGCCCAATGTCAGCACCTGCTGCGCCCTGGCCGAATGATGCTCCTTGATCCATAACAGCATACGCATGCGACGCAACACATCGGCATCCTCTTCGCCGACAGGCACAGCCAGAGCCTCGTCAATGCGTCCCGCAGCCAGCAATTCGGCCTGGCGACGTTCTGCTGCCTGTGTCTTGCTTTCACCCTGTTGCGCCAGCGCAGCAAGCCGTTTCTGAAGCTGTGTGATATCGATCGGTATGGCCGGCTGCAAACGCTGCGGTAGTGTACCATCCAGCACGGCGGCCGTGGTTGCAACGGACACTGCCGGCAATACCGTCAACGGCACCATGGGCCGTTTGGCAAACACGCGAACCACTACCGGTATATCGCCGGCGGAAACCTCCAGCTGATGCAATCCGGGGCCAAAACGGTATACGGCATGAATGCCACGTCCGGCAACCAGTGGCTTGCCCTGTATCTTCAGCGCATATTCAGGCGCGTTATTCAAGATCGGCAGCGGACGCAACAACCCTTTCTCGCGCACATGCAGCCAGCCATTGAGCACATCATGTGTATCGGCGGCATGCAACGGACGAATTTCAATTCTGACATCCAGCGGCCCGGGCACCAGCAGCGTTGCCGGATGCGCCTTGCTGGCACGAGCCCCATAAAAAATCAAATCGCGTTCGACATTGTCGATAATTTCCTGACCTTCGGAACGAATCACCATGGCCGGCGATTCACGCCACTCCCATGGTCCCGGATCGGTGGCCCACCATTGCCACCATGCTTTCATACCCTGTTCACGGCTGCTCCGTTGACCGGCCAGCAATTGGCTCCGTATCTGCAGCCCATGCTGCAAGCGCTTGGCCAGCAAATGTCCCTGCTCGCCGGCCTGCCGCCAGCTTGTTACAGCAGCAGAAAAATCACCTTCGCGTTGCTGCCGGTAACCGGTCCAGAGCATGCACTGTTCTTTCGGCAAATGTTCTGTGGCTACCGCCAGCGTTCGATTCCAGGCCAGTCGATAGGCTGCTGCGGCCAGCTCCTGCCAAGGTGTATCCGCCTCCGGTAAAAGCAGCCCCAGTGTCAATGCCATACGGTTTTCACCGATACTGGCCAGCAGAGAAGCCAATGCGCCATACATTTCCGGCGTACCATCGCGAATCACGGCCACCACCAATAATGGCAGCATGGAACGCAGTTTGCCTGTATTGCGGGCATCATCCAGCAGACGATGGAAAGCCAGCCTGCGCATCTCGGCATCGTCGGCGTACAGGAACAGGGCCTGCAGCATTTTCCTGGCCAGTACAACTTCACCCAGGTGCTGCAACGCATCGATACGATGTAATTGCGCCTGCCGGTAAAGCGCTCCCCTGCCACCGCTTGCCACGGCACTCCATTTCTCCAGCGTATCCAGCCATGCCTGTTTCGCCTCGGCCGCTTCTGCCTCCCTGACCAGGCGTTGCAGCGTGGTCTCCGGCAGACGTGTTCCCGGCATCAGCGAACGGCGCGATGCGCCCTCGGGAATATTGAAGGTTCGGTTCTGCGTCAGCATCAGGCGCAGCAAGGGCTGCCATTCATTCAGCAATGCAGCGTGGGCCTGTTGTTGCAGGCCGAACGCTGCTGCCACCTGTACCGATGGACGGGATGCAGGCCCGGCCGTCGGCAAGGTAATAACAAAGGCATCGGCAAACCCTTTGCTGCGCAATTGCCGTTGCGCTTTACGTGCTTCAGTTTCCTTCGCGTAGTCTCCCGCATACACATGCATGATGTCCTTCGTACTGCGAAGCTGTGGCGTAAAGCCGGCTTTCTTCAGGGCCTGCTGCTGCTCTTCGGCATACTGCCGCTTGCGGTAGCTGCCCACCTGAACGGCATAGCGTATCGTTCCCGCGTTTGCGGATGCATCACCAAACCGGCGGCGGACGGTATCAGTAAACAATTGCAATGCCTGTTCCCTCCCCATCCGTTTTAATGCAGACAGATAGGATGTCTCCGACATTTTGAAACGGGATGCTGCGCGATACTGCAGAGCAACCGAAAGCCGGCTATTACCATCCTGCCAGATACGGATACGCTGTACCCCGGCCGGTAACGGCAATTCCAGACTGGCCACATCGGCCAGGCGTGCAGGCATGCGGTAGCTGCCATAGGCTCCACCCAGCGTCGTTGTATCCTGCTTGCCAAACTGTTCGGCCAGACGGTTTAACGCAGCCGCCGCTCGCGAGGGGGAAAATGCATCAGCATCCAGTTCGGGAATCTGCGCTGCCAGTTGCATCGACACCGGTGGCCGGTCATCAAACTGCAACCAAAAATGTGTTTCGCTGCCTTGCAACGGAGAACCGGCCGAAATACGCAACACACTGGGTGCCGAACGATGTGGTATGGAAAACTGCAGAGCCTGTTGCGCAGAGCTGTTGCGCGGCAAGCTCATGAAATAGGCCCCGGCCACACTGAACAGCGCTTCACGCACATGCTGGGCCTCAATCATCTGATCGGCCAGGCTGGCGGACGGATTATTCAGATGCCGCGGTATAAACCAGAAAAACTCCTTTTGCAGGCTTTCGGGAACCGGCGAGGGAAACAAATCCCGATAAAAGGTATGCCGGGCAAACATCAGTTCCGCGATCACACGCGCACGCGGATATTCGGGATGACGGGCCGCGTATTGGCGCATCAGCATGGCGCCGACGAGGCCACCATCGCGAAAATGATTATCCTGCACAATGCGCCGTGCCATGACCTCGATATCCGTCATCGAGGCGTGCGCAAGCTGCTGTCTGATTTCCTCTACATCCAGTTGCCACGCCGCCTTTGCCAAACCAGCCTGCAACTGTTCGCGCACCTGCTGCGCATCCGGGTCCGGTGCATTCAGCCCCTTGAACAGGTAATCGGGATTCTCCTGTTCCAGCAGGCGCGCATACAGATCAGCATTGCTGACAAATTCGATATCATGTTCACCTTGCGGGATTGTCAGATATGCAGCCTGCAATTGTCCGACCGCCTTCTGCTCGCCGCCGGGTAATACGCTGCTGCCGACATAGACCGGGCGCGTACTGTCGATGCTGCTTTCAAACTCCATCAGGCGAAGCAACTTGCCATCCATGCGCACCTCCACCTGATAACTCTGATTCAGCCTGCTTTCCTGTTTATCGTATTTGAAGCGATTCTCCAAAACATAACGGGCCGGACCACGCAGATGCACACTCACCGGCCTCTCTGCCTGGACAATCCAGAACGTGCGCGCTCCTCGCTGGTCCGCACGACGAATACCCACCCGCTCATCAGTTAAGCTGACCACACCACGATAAGGAGCCACTTTGCCCAGCGACTCATGACGCGAAACGAATAATGCTAGTCGCTGCGTTTTGGCGTTTGCCGGCACCCCTACCCTGGCCAGCATGGAATCCGGCGACTGCGGCGCTATCAGCAAGGAGTGGCCGTCGCTGCTGCGCTGCGGCTGCCAGCGAGCATACAGGCCGGTGCCATTGGACAGGAAAACCTCCACATCAGCCAGCGCCAGCGGGCCAGCGGGACGATAAATACGCAGCGTTTCATAGACAGGAAGACGAATCGTTACCGAAGCGCCAGGCTTCAGCTCCACGATATGCGTGTCTTCCGCAGAGGCGTACTCAGGTGCATTGCCTGCCACATACCAGGGCGCACCCTCGACATTGTCCCAGCGCATTGGCAAGGTATCATCGGCAACCATCTCCGCCTGCACGACATCCAGTTCAGCGCTGGCCGCCATCGGGAACAGCGCGGCCATAGCAAGCAGCAGGATCAGATCAAAACCCCAGTATCGGATTCTCATCCCCACACCTCCCTGATACATGACAACATACGCTCTCGCAGAAACTTCACTTCAACAAGTTTTTTGCGCAAAGGTGCACTCATTTCAACATGCACAAAGCCTGTAAAGTCCATCGCACGCAACATGGATGCATTCCGGTTCGTTGTGGCGCCCAGTTCATGGATATCCATGGGAAAAAGGCGAGAAACGCCAATGAACTGTTGCCGGAAACACTGATTCAGCTGCAGCAGGGAAGACGTGACGCTCATGCTGCCGGTACTGAGCACCATATCGGCTGAGCGTCCCTCTTCGGTTTTCCTTTTCTGTTGTACAAAGCCATGCAATTGCAGAATAGCCCCGTGCGGGTAACGACGGGCAAAGGCGCGCGTGAAGGCCTGAAAATAGCTGTTGTCCGTATGCGCCACATCCGCCGGCGCATGCTGTCCACTGTGCTCCCCGCCGCCGTAACGATGCACGGTATTCCAGGCCGCAGCGACAAAACCACCCTGCTGCATCAGCAGCAAGGCCAGCTCGCGCGTGCGCAGGTCATGGAAACTGTGCGGAGCCTGCAATGCCACAGGCCAGGGGTTGTGCCTGCCATCATGGCGGAAGACATAAAAACCTCCGCCCTGTTTTCGGATATCCTGCAAGATCCACCATTGCGCATGATCAACCGTATAGCTGTCCAGTTTAAAGCCCAGTTGCTGCCAGTCGACACCCAGCGTTGCCAGGGTCTCCCCGCGTAATGTCCGTTCGAACAAATCACTTGCCTGCTCAAGCTGTTGTGGTGACGGTACGACGAATGAGCCGCCCTGGCTGGCCTGCGCAAGCATTTCATCCAGCGCCGTCACGTTTGCCGCTGGTTCATTCGGTGGCGTTTCATTCACGGTCGTGTCGGCCTGCGCCAATGGTTGGCAGCCCAGCAGCAACAGGCTGCCATACAGCAGCATCACCCGACAGCATCGCATCATGCGCACATCACTGGAAACTGAATTCATGATCCACAGCCTCCTGAATAATCTGGCGATCTTCATACTGCCCCGGAGCAACATTGGTCAGGGCGATATAGCCTGTCTGCTCATCCTCGACGGATAGCTCGATGGTATAGGTGCCGGGTGGCAGATCGGCACGCAGCGGGATAAAGAAGGACTGCCCGACATTCATATACTGCCCCGCCTTGCCCAGTACCGGTACGCGTTGTTCCCTCTGCGGGACGTGCAATACAAAGATGCGTTCGGTAAACGTCCAGCCGGCAAGATCCTGACGCAAATGACGCTGCACGCCATGGATACTCACCCGCACCTTCGTCGCTTGCTGCATGGCCGGCATGAACAAACGCGCCGACAATACCTTGTTGTGTTCCTCCACCCCTTTATCGACAACAAAACGTAGCGGTTGCCGCCCCAGCGGATGCGCCATGCGCTTGATATAAACATGTTCAATGGCATCGGCATGACTGATATAAATCTCGGTATCAGCCGCCGCCTCCAGACGAAAATGATGCATGCCGGCATGTAGCTGCGGCAAGCGCAGCTCGCCCAGACGACCGGCAATATCCGTTTCATAATACAACCGTCCATCCAGCCACAGGCGAATATGCTCAGCCCGACCGGAAGAACGCATAAAAATCAGATTCGGACGCATGGTGCCGGTTTCACTGTCCATATGCATGGCTCGCGCCTCGCCACCGGCAAGCCGCATATAAAAGCCGGCCAATGACTGTTTACGCGGCGGCAACGGACTTTCACGCGGCACCAGCAGCCAGCGCGCACGCTGACGATTCTGCGGCATATAATCCTGCCAGTGATAGGTGCCGGCCATCAATTGTTCAATATCCTGCTGGCGACGCGGATGAATCTGCACCTGCAGCAGTGGAATCCGGTTATGTACCAGCAATTCCTTCAGATTCAGCGGACGTACACTGAACCAGCCCGGAATCCGTTTTTTCAGATCCAGCGTTTTGGTGGCCTCATAATCATCGGGCACATACGTTGTCCAGATATAACCGTGCGGCCGATCATAGCCATTGACCGAAATCGGACACACGGAACTGAAGCGAACCCGACTCACCTCTGCCGGCAACCATAAATAATGGCGTACCGGGTCGGACACCAGACTGTTACCCCAGCGACCAGTCAACATATCATAACGCGATGGCTCACTGCCAACGGTCATCTGGCCCTGCTGCACGATGTTGCCCTGTGCATCAAGCAACGCGTAATCCGCCCCTTTGCAAGCCACCGGCGCACCTTCCAGACGCATGGAACGCAGATCAAAACGCATCACCGTCGGCATCCGGGCGACGTGATTGACGCCATATTCAACAGCAAACTGACTGGCCAGATATACCGCCAGGTAGGGGTATTCGGGCGTGATCTCCTGGGCCGAACCATCGGCCTTTAGCAGATAGGCCCGCACCGCCCCCTCGCGCGGAGAAATAATCTCGATCGTTCCCGCATCGAAGTGCTGTTCAAAGACCGCCTGCATGGCCAGCCACGGTACGGTGTATTCACGGCTAACGCGGCCACCGGGATCCGTCCAGCGCAACAACAGGCGCGGCTCGTCATGATCGTGCGACTGCCATTCGCTGACCGCGGAAAAGATCAGCCGCATGCGTCCTCCCTGCCTTGGCACTGGAATCACACCATGGCGGGATATGCCCACATACACGCCGTATGGTGCCACCGGTGGTGCAAGTGCCTCACCCCGAATCGTACGGAACGTATACACCTTGCGCGTGACATAGTGCTGATTGGCCACACCGACCGGACCGACACCGACCCAATGACGACGCACGAGATTTTTCCGTTCCGCCTCACTGAGCAGGTCATAATCATAGACATTGCCCCTGGCCAGCGCGCGTTTCTGTTCCATGCTCAGATGATTCCAGGCCACGGCCAGTTTATGTGGCGGCACCAGTTCGGGCTCGTAAAGACGCAGGACAATATCGCGGATGCCGGGATCCATGGTGGCAATTCTGACGCGTACGCTTCTAACCGTCGGCATGCCACGCAGACTGATCATGCTCATGCGACCATCCGTCGGCTGAATGGCCGGATCAACATAAAACGATGAGGTTACCGGCTCGGTAAAGCGCTCATCCTGATACCAGGTAACCCTGGAACGGTAATAATTAACATGATCCCTGATGACCTCTCCCCTGGCATCGAGAAACTGCAGTTCAATGGCATAGGACCATTCCACTTCTGTCGTTTCTGAACTGGCCTGTATCGGGATCGTCGCATTACTCAGCACTTTCATCGTCTGCAATGCCGGATTAATCGGGAACCGTGTCCAGCGTTCGCGATCCAGCACATATCCGATGCTGGTAAATGCCGCATCCAGATGAGCCCGGGGCAATGCCTTACCCTGCAAACCCTGTTCCAGCAACACCAGCTGCGGCCAGCTGAACCACAACACCAGCGCCAACAACACGCTGAGCAGCAAATGGCGTCGATGATTGATATACATCAGTGTTCCCCGAGCATGAGCCAGGTGGCCCGGGTCGTGATATAACGGGAAAAGGTCGTAGCATTATCCTGTCCGCGGACCACCTGATAGACACGCTCGGTATCGCGCGGTACCAGATTGGCCAGTAATATCAGTCGTTCGCCGGCAGACACGGCCAGAAAGGCCTGGCGGGTATTGATATCCACCAGCCGGGCAAAATGAAACTGTGGCCAGCCCGTGACCAGTTGCTGCAACGCCACGATATCCTGCGTAGCAATATAGCGCAGAATCTGCTGTCGCAACGTATCCGGCACGGATAGCTGCTCCGACCATGGCTTCCCGTCCACAAACTCATGCAGTTCGGCATTCACATTCGCCAGATCAAGTGCCCTGAATTGCGCCGCCTGCACGTAATTGTCTGTCTGCTGACGATAACTGAAACGCGTCAGTGAAGACAACCACAATACGGCAAATTCCTTGTTCGTCGCCTCAGCCAGATACAATGACTGCGGTAATGCGCCCACTTCATAACCGATGGTCTCCAGGCTACCGTCAACAATGCGCACCTTCAGGCCATCGCTGAGCATGGACTGATACAATCGCCGTTCCAGTTCACTGAGGCTGGCCTCATCCAGCACACCGGCGCTGAAACCGACCAGCACATCCGCATCCGGCAAGCGCACTACATTCGGCTTGGCACCAAAACCGCGACACTGCACGGCCAGCATGGCCTTGTCCCCGGCTTCGCGCATCAGCACCTGATTCACCAGGTTGAACACATTACTGATATTGTCCTGCCTGATCAGGTCGGAAGAACGATCACGATTGGCCTCATGATGAGCGCCACCGATCAGCAGCGCCCGCGCATTAAGTCGTTCGAACAGCGATACGCCGTATTCGAAGCTGCTGACCTCATACAACGGTCGCGGCACCTGTACGATCGTGTCACTGCCGCCATTGAGCGAAAACACATAGGTACCCCAGTAACGTTTGCCGGCTGCATCGGGCTTTTCAGCCAGAATCAGATACTGCCGTCCGCTGAGTTTCTCGGTATAACGAATCAGCTGATAATTCAGTACTGATGCCGAAACGGCCACGGCGCGCAATTCCTGCAGACCGGCTTCGGTCCACTGACCGTCCCTGAACTCGGAAGCGCCGATATGCAACAAGGGCACCAGAATCTCACGATCGATAAATAACAGATATTCTTCCGTCGGCAGCACATAGGCATTGGAACCACGCGGTGCAATATGAATCTTGCCACTGAGCAACCAGTCCTGCAGATATCCGTCAATGCGCTGTTCGCCGCTTTCGGCCTGAATATCGGCCTGTGTCAGCAGATAACGCGCCATCAGCCTGCGCACATCCTTGTCGTTGATATACAGCTCGGCAAACCCCGCGCGGGTATAGTCTCGCTGGATGTTTTTGAACGGCGTTTTCTCCCAGCTGATGGCATAATCGCCGAGCATGTATTTAAGCAGGCCGATATCCAGCGATGGCGGCAATGAGCCCTTAACCCACAATTTGCTGGGAACCAGCGGCAGGTCGATATCCTGCAACTGCCGGCGAACCCCGCTGAGTGCACGTACGCTCTGCAGCGTATAGCCGTGTATCTGCAATACATTACGCATGGCAAATACCTTGTGGAAGGCATGAAACAGCAGGTTCAGATTACGCATCGCATCCGCCGAACTGTCGACATTCACCCTGCGTGGTGCACCGGCAATGGCCAGCGCCTTGCCCTGCATGCTCATGAACGTGATCAGCCCGGCATTGAGCGCGCCTTTTTCGGAAACCGGTGCCGGCACTTCAACCAGCAGGCCATGGGGATGGTCCAGATCGATAATATAAATACCCCAGCCATGACTGAAATCGTCTTCACTGAGGTAAAGATAACGGTTCTCGATCAGCGTAATGCCATAGCCCAGTTGTGCCAGCGCATCGCTGGCCTGATCCAGCAATTTCGGATCACGCTGACCGACATACTGCTGCAACGATGTCAGTGCCGCGCTGAAAATATCTACCTGCAGCGGCAGCGGCGGTTCGAACGTGCCCGATGCCCAGTGCCGATACAGGCGAATGGAGTCCTGACGTACACGATCGGACAACGAGAGCTTCGTCTCCATCTGTACCGGACGTGCATTGCCGGCCGCCACGCCGGGCACCTGCCAGGTCCACGGCGTGGGAATCATCGTCAGCAACACCCCGATAAGACTGGCTATGACCACGGCAACCAGCGATGTCTGCAGTACGGCACGGCTCATGCGCATGGCGATGTCCTTGTCGTACATCTTGATCGCAATCAATGTCGACAGCAGATAACCAAAACCGAAATAATCGGTGACTTTAACATCAGGCGCCCAGCCCAGAAACAGATAGGCCAGCAGCATTTTGTAAACAAAACCGATGTTGAAAAACAACAGCACTTTTCTGGCGCCCTCGATGCTGGCCGTCTTGAACAGCGGCGAAGCCAGCAGCAAACGGGCCAGCAACAGAATGACAAACGCTTCGCCGATGGAGGCAACGATTTTGATCGGCTGAAACCATTGCATCGCAATCAGTGCCGGAATCAGAATGCCGCTGAAATCCCAGCCATAACGCAGGTTCATGCGCGAAGCAACATAGGCGGCAGTAATCAGAATGATATAGGACTTGGGTCCGGCCAGCACCGATGAGGCCAGTTCCTCATACAGGTAACCCAGATCACTGATGCGGAAATTGGTCAGCTCCAGCAGGCCGTAGCGTACAATCAGATAGGTCACAGCCAGTGGCACGATCAGCGTGATCAGCCCCTTCTCGAAACGTGGCTTCCAGAAATGATTGGCAATCAGGATAACGATAATCAGGCCGAAACTGTGCAGATTATCGCGGTAATCGAAACTGATATGGAAATAGCGCACCAGATATTCGCCGATATACTGGAATAACCAGCCATCGAAAAAGACGCGTACCAGAATACTGACCAGCACCAGCGCAAAAAAGCGGTCGCGCCCGAACAGGCTGCTCCAGCGTCCCAGTCGGGACATATAATCGGAAAAAAACCAGACAATCGCGTAAGTTACGATGCCTTCGATAAAGATGGCCAGCACCGACCATGGCTTGAGCAATAGTAGCGGTACCAGATAGCCCGGGACAACGAGGCCCGTTAATGCCCAGCCGAAACGCAGATTCAATAATGCAATAACAAAGACACCCACCCACACTGTCGTGATTACCGAGCTGGCCAGGCTGCCTTCCGGAAAAATCTGCAGTGGGAAGAAATCCGGCATGGGGCTACAGTTGCTTTAGTCGGGCGACAAGTTCAGGGATTTTCATCGGCTTGAACAGCACCTCTGTCGCGCCGGCCGCTTTCAGCCGTTCATCCAGACCCTCCACCATGCGTCGTGTCAGAATCACGACCGGCACATGACTTGCCTGTTCATGCCGCAGCCAGTGCAGAAAATCATGGGCATGACCTGAATGCATCATCATACAGGAGAGCACAATATCCGGCATCTGCTGCATCATGGCCACCCTGGCAGCTTCGCCATCCGCCGCACGGGTGACAGCAAATCCCTCCAGTTCGAGTGCCATGCCCATCAGTTCCAGCAGCGTGGCATCATGTTCAATCAGCAGAATCCGTCGTTTCGATTGCTCAGTCATGGAAAAACACCTTCAGACGCAGCGTCAGACGAATGCCTTCACCAACCTGGGCATGCCCTTCGAGATCGCCACCCCATTCCCTGATCCGGAGAATCGCCTCACGCATGTCTTTATAAACCCTGCCATCCACCGGATCCGTACCGAACAGGCAGTCCTGCAGGCGTGCGTTCGGCAGTCCAAAGCCTGAATCACGAAAATGACAGACGACAAAGCCGCTCTCTTCCTCCACGTCCACATGGATCGCGCTGTGTTCTGCGGCATCCTGAATCAGCAGCAGCAATAATGTTTTCATAACCCAGTCCAGCGTGCCGCCGGGCTCCGCCAGCACTAGGCTGACAAAGGGTGGCAACTGCACATCCATGCGCACCTTGTGCTCGATTGAAACCTCGCGGCATGTCTCCATAGCCTGCCTGAGAGCACCTGCCGGGTCCAGTGGATAGACCTTGGACGTGCCAGACTCCAGGCTCTTTTGCAGAAACTGGTGCGAACGATTGAACATTGACAGGATATGATCCATTTTACGCAGCATCAGTCCTTCGACATGCTGACGCTGTCCGGCGCTGATTTCATCATGCGTCAGCAGTGCCGAACCGGTGATCACCGACTGCAAATCATTGCGCAACCGGAAAATAAAGCGTTCAACCAGCTGATCCTTGATACTGTAATGCGAACGCATATCCGACACATCCACCAGCTCGCATAGAATCCCCTGCAAAGCAAACGGATGGGCTTCGCCGGTCTCTATGCTCTGCTCGCCATCACGATGATACAATGGCTGGATGGTCAGAATATACATGCGTTTTCCCTGTGCAGCGCGTACCGGCAGGGAAAAACGCCCGTGCTCCATGATGACTTCGCGGAACATGCGCCGACAGCGGTCATGCGAGATACCGGTCAGATCACGGATAAAATCGAGCGCAGTCAGTTCATACGGCTCCAGATCCAGGTTTCTGGCCAGATCCTCCATGCGTCGATTGACCTGAATCACACCGCCGAACAAGTCGTACAGAATAGCGGCCACACTCAGGCCGTTCATGACATTCTCCAGATTGGCCAGGCGATATTCCAGCATGGCCACATCCTTGCGCACCTCGCTGAAAATCCGGTCACGCCCTTCCACGCCCATATAATCGCTGAAGCTCGCCTCCTCCTCCTGCTGGCGCGCCATCCACAATTGCCGGTGATAGAGTAATTCACTGATCTGCCGCGCAAAATCACGAATCAACTTGTCAAAATCGTTAATCGCCTCCACGCGCTCGCGGCTGATGCCGAAAGCCCAGAAGCCGAGTACATCGCCACCGAACACCAGTGGCACCAGATACTGTTGCTCATCTGCAGCGGGATTGCGCAGATACGTGCGTGTCAGGTGCACCGGACCATTCTCGGCAATGGCCGTGCTATAGGGCTCTCTTTCATAGTCGCGGCGCATTTCCACAATATCTTCCAGCGAACACTGCAATGCCTGCACTTCACGCACCCGATGATCGCCCGGCACACGTTCCAGCAGAATCAGACGCTCCAGATCCAGCGTCTGATAGAGCATATTGGCCACCTGCACCCAGTGTTCCTTGACCTCGTAAAAACTCTGCGGCGCCAAGCGCTTCTTCATGCTTTCGGCCAGATTGAGCAGCATGTTCTGCATCGTAAACTCATTCACGGCCGTTTTTTCACGATAAAACAGCAGGAAAAACAGCACCTGAGCCAGCACCAGCGCCACCACCGGAATCCACAGCAACAGATAGGCAAAGGCATACCAGCTTAACCCCATATATAGCACAAATAGCGCAACAGCCGCCATCGTTGCGCGGCGAATATCCAGCCAGTGATAGGCAAACAGACTCAGCAAGGTCAGCAAGGCCAGCAGCCCCAGCAATGCAGGCCAGGACAGGGTATGGATCATGCGTCCGGAAAGCAGCGTATACAGTGCTGCCCCACGCACATCGAGCAGCGACATCAGTTCATTGTCCGGCGATACCGGCGTACGCAGGCCGGGAATATCACTGGGGCTGGTATAACCGACCAGCACCGTGCGCCCTTCAACCAGCGAATCCACCAGATCACCGCGTAACACGCGATTCAGGGTGACGCGTGGCAGCTGCCCCCAACCCATTTCAAAATTGATGCGGTAATCACCCTCACCCCAATCCGTTTTGTAGGCAGACGAGGTTTGCGCCGCACGGGTTTCGAGTACCGGATAGCGCACGCCGTCCACATGCACATGCAGACGATGCCGGCGATAAATACCGTAATCACTGAGCGGCAATGCCAGCACGCCAAAATCGATATCCTTGCCGGCCGCAGCCGGCAGGGGCTCCAGCACATGATGATCGGGATTCGCAGCATCGGCCAGTACCCTGCGACCAAACAGCACATTACCCCGTGAACGGGCGTAATCATAGAACCCGGCGGAGACATTTTCGGGCACAAAGGTGAATACCACGCGCGAAACATGCTGCGCTTCAAGCACCTTGAGCATTTCCAGCCAAACATCATCGCCGACCTGCAGCCGCTCGACATCCGATTCCACCAGCAGGATGCTGTTGACAGGACGATCCCCCGCCGTATGGCGTACAAAAGCATCATAGGCGATGCCATCAACATAGCCAAGCACATGGGTCAGGGAACTTAATGCGCAGACAAATACCGCGACCAGAAGCGCATACAGGAGTCCCGCATAACGCGCACGCCAGGAGCCAGTAACCATTCCTCCCTCCCTGCTCTCGCCCTCTTCGACCCGGCCTGCAAGGTCCCTCACAACCGGTGATAGAAAACATAAACGACAACATCCGCTATGTCCAGCTGTTAAAGTAACACCTGCACATGCGCCCATCATCATAAAGCAGATGAACATATCTGCGTAACCAACAGAAAATACAAAACAAATATATCCGCACGGATAATCCTTGATAGCCACTCTGCATATGGCAGAGTGGCAACATGAGCACACCGATGAATGCGGAATCCTGGCTACAGGAACATGGTGATTACCTGTTCAAATTTGCCATTTCACGCACGCGTGATGAGGAAGTATCCATCGATCTGCTGCAGGAAACCCTGCTTGCCGCCTGGAAAGGACAACATGGTTTCAAGGGGCAGTCCTCCGTGCGCACCTGGCTGGTCGGCATTCTGAAGCATAAAATCACCGATCATATCCGGCGCGAAATTCGTCAGCGCGAATTATCTCAGGCCGTCGAACATGATCCAACATCCGCCTTTTTCGATGCCGGCGGACACTGGCAGGAAGCGCCCAGGCAATGGCAGACCAACCCCGAATCGCTACTTGGCAGTGATGAATTTCATGCCACGCTGCAACAGTGCATGGACAGGCTACCGGTCAAACAACAGCAGGTGTTCCATCTGCGCGAGGTCGTCGGTGAAGACACCGAATTCATCTGTAATGCATTGGACATCACGCCGACCCATCTGCATGTATTGATCCATCGAGCCAGGCTGGCACTACGCCAATGCCTTGAATACAACTGGTTCGAGCGGAGATAACGCAGCGAATTTGAGGACAAAATCGACACATGATGAAAAAGTTTTCCTGTCTTGAAGCAACCAAACTGGCATCCGATGCGCTGGAACGCCCGCTGACATGGAGCGAACGCCTGCGTCTTCGGCCGCATCTGATGATGTGCGATTTGTGTTCCCGTTGCGTCGAACAGTTCCGTATCATGCATGAACTGGCGCATCATTCCGCCGAGGGCAAGGCCTGCCTGTCCGAGGAAGATCGCAAAAAAATCGCCCGGGCACTGCAGGAAGCCGAAAAACGCTGAGCCCCCTATTCCACTTTCAGCAGCCGTTCAAATAACAGATAATCGTTGCCCTCGGCGCGCTCAAGGGCGCGGGAAAGATGCTGCGCGGCCAGTGCATCCGGCCTGTCCGCCAGCAGGCTTTCATACACGCCCTTGTAAAAGGCATCCGGCTCCACGCGGATCGTAAAGCGGATCGATGCCGTATGCCGCGGCCATCCGGACACCTCATAGCGGCGTGTTTCACCGGGCATTAACCTCGTATCGCGCAATTCCTGCCAGCCATCGCGATAGGCGACCTCGCGCACGATTTCCCATTGCCATTGCTGCAACGTATTTCCCGCACCATCGCACGCCTCGGCCTGCACCATGATCTTCGGCGTAACATAGGTCGGAAAGGCATGCCCGATCCATTGCGAACGAATGCTCAGCACGGCCTTGCCATGTTCCCAGACCACACCGATCTGCAACCCCTTGCGCACCATGCCCGCATCATGAATGCCGCGAAACTCATGCCGACGATCCGGCATATGGCATTGCTGGCAGGTCACACCCTTCTTCGCAAAAACACTG